>CALGOD010000548.1 GCA_937957845.1 uncultured Nocardiopsis sp. | reverse complement strand
GGCACGCTGCTCGGGTGGCCGAGGCGGGAGGCACCACTCCACGGGTCCTTCCCCAGGTGCGCACCACCCGGGAGATCGCCCGGACCCTGAGACCTGAGACGGGAGAGCCGGGGCCGAACCACTCCGTGGTCAACACCGCCCCGATCGAACTGCCCGAACGCGAGCTTCCCCTGCCGCCCTACTTCCTCGGGGTCTGGCTTGGTGGTGTTGTCTCCCCCACGGCCCGGATCACCACCGACGACCCCGAGATCCTGCTCAACGTCGAGGCGGAGGGACTGGTGACCAAACCGGCCGACTCCACCGGGGCGGCCTTCGACGTCCTCCTACCACTCGGGCGCGGTGGCGGTGTTCCGGCACTGCTGCGCACCCTCGGTGTCCTGGAGAACAAGCACATTCCCCAGGAGTACCTGCGAGCCTCGGTCGCCCAGCGCAGAGCGCTCCTGGCGGGACTCCTGGACGCCGGCGGAACGGTGGACGTCGACGGTTCCCTCCGGTTCGAGGCCGCCGACGAGCTTCTGGCGAGCGGATTCCGGGAACTGGTGCACGGCCTGGGGCACCGAACGTGGATGTCGACCGAGCCGGTCGACGGCCGGGCGGAGGGCTCCTCCACCCGCTACACCGTCACCTTCGATTCCACGGAGGACGTCTTCGGGACCGAACGTGGGCGTCAGGCGCATCGCGAACGGGGTGGGGGACGCGAACACGTACGGATCGGTTCCCGGTTCGTCACCGAGGTACGGCCGGTGGAGAGCGTTCCGGTCCGCTGCGTGCAGGTCGACCACCCGGACAGCCTCTTTCTGGCCACCCGCTCCATGATCCCCACGCACAACTCCACCCTGGCTCTGGACTTCGCGCGCTCGGCGTCGATCAAGCACGACATGACCACGGTCTTCTTCAGCCTGGAGATGGGGCGTAACGAGATCGTCATGCGCCTGCTGTCGGCGGAGGCACGTGTACCGCTGCACACCATGCGCTCGGGACTGATGACCGACGAGGACTGGGCCCGGTTGGCCAGACGCATGGGGGAGGTGGCCAACGCCCCCCTGTTCATCGACGACTCCCCGAACATGTCGATGATGGAGATCAGGGCCAAGTGTCGGCGGCTCAAACAGCAGCACGACCTCAAGCTGGTCATCGTCGACTACCTCCAGCTGATGAGCTCACCCGGTCGGGTGGAGAGCCGGCAGCAGGAGGTCTCGGAGATGTCCCGGTCCCTCAAGCTCCTGGCCAAGGAGTTGGAGGTTCCGGTGGTGGCGCTCTCCCAGCTCAACCGTGGTCCCGAGCAGCGAACCGACAAGCGTCCACAGGTGTCCGACCTGCGTGAGTCGGGAAGCATCGAGCAGGACGCCGACATGGTCATCCTGCTCTACCGTGAGGACGTGCACGACAAGGAGTCCCCACGCGCGGGCGAGGCGGACATCATCGTGGCCAAACACCGTAACGGTCCCACCGCCGACGTGACAGTGGCCTTCCAAGGGCCCTACAGTCGGTTCGTCGACATGGCGCCCGGCTAGACGGTCTTTCAAGGGGCTCGTCCTGCCACGGCGAGCCCCTATCTCGGTCAGTCGAGAAATCCATTTATGGTCAAGCCGATTTGTCGACAAATCGCTGAGGAGTCTTCACCCCGAGTCACTGACGATGGTGCCCTCTCGGAGTTCGAGGCGCCGCCCGGTGAAACTCTCGCGGATTCTGCGGTCGTGGCTGACCATCACCAAAGCGCCGTCGTAGTGGGACAACGCCTCCTCCAGGTCCTCGACCAACCCGGGGGAGAGATGGTTGGTCGGCTCGTCGAGCAGGAGCAGTGCGTACACGCCGCAGGTCAGTCGGGCCACCTCGATCCTGCGCTGTTGTCCGACCGAAAGGCAGGACACGGGCTGGTCCAATTCCCAGGGCCGGAACAGTCCCGAAGAGGCCAGTGAGCCCCGGTGGTCCTCCGGCACACCGGGGAACCCCGCGGCGTAGGCCTGCAGGACGGTCTGACCGGCGGTGAAGCGACCCTCCTCCTGACGCAGGTGTCCGACTCGACCGGGCACGAGGACCCGGCCCGTGTCGGGGGCCGTTTCGCCGGCCATCACACGCAACAGGGTGGTCTTCCCCGCCCCGTTGGGGCCGGTGACGAGGACGCGTTCGCCCGGGGCCAACTCCAGCGCGGGAACGTCCAGCCGGTGGCCGACCCGGACCTCGACCAGGGAGGCCGCCGCCTCGTCGACCTCTCCGGTCCCCGTGAACTCCGCGCTCATCCGTAACGGCACCGGTGGCGGCGCCACCGGATTCTCCGCCAGTCGTTCCGCCCTCTCCTTGGCCGGACGAACGCGACTCCTGCCGCCGTGCCCGGCCCCCCGCCGCTTGAACGCCCCGTGTCCGAACCCGGCCTGCTCCCTCTTGCGGGG
>CALGOD010000547.1 GCA_937957845.1 uncultured Nocardiopsis sp. | reverse complement strand
GTGGTCGGACCGTGTGCGGCCTTGGATCTTCACTCGGTCCCTGTCCGCCTGTGCGAGGAGCGTTGCGCGCGATCCTTCTCAGGTGACCGGGCACGGGGATCTTCGGCGACCGTGGGCCCCGAACGAACCCCTCAGAGGTCGGGACGGGATTCCACGGAACAGTCCCTAGCCGCAGTGCCGCCAGTAGGTCTCGTTGTTGTACAGGGCGCGGGGAGCGGTCGCCTTGGAGGTGTATCCGGGCAGGTATCCGGTGGATCTGACGGTGTAGGTCCCGACCGCCGTCGATCCGTGACAGCGTGTGGCGTGGAAGTAGTCCGAGTACACGGTCGAGGCGGTGAGCCCGTGCCACCAGGTGCCGCCGCCGACGTACTCGGTGGCGGCCGAGGCGACACCGGCGGTTCCGGCGGTGAGACCAGCGGCGACCGCGAGGGTCATCATTGCCTTCTTCAACGCGTTCATCGTTTCCTTTCCGGCGTGTCCGCGGAGGGGGGAGTCGCGGTGGCCTCGAAGGAACCTATAGGCCGTTGTTCGTCATGTCCATGCGGTTTCGGCCTTTGATGTCTGTTTTCGGACCTCTTAGGATATTGTTCGTTGGGTCGAGGGTGAACGTCCTGTTCTGGCAGGTGGTTCTTCTTCATCGGCGATACCGGTTCCGTCTCAGGGAAATCCTTATCGGTTATCCGAATTTCCGATGGCGGGAGGACGGATGGCCCGCTCACGTGCTCTATGATGCGGCCGACCAGTGCCGATCCCCTCCCTCTCGGCCCCGGAGCCGTGCGTCCCGGTGGGCGGAACGCCTCCCTGGCCGCTTCCGGACAGGTGATTCCCTTTCCCGCGCCTCCGTGATCTGTTATGGCATGGGTGTTCTTTCCAAGATCCCCAGCTGGGAAAGGGGGTGGATGTTCCCGACATCGGCGAAGGACGTCATTCGACTTCCCCGCCCCGGGGTTCCGGAGGAAGAGCCCTCAGGTAACGGTCCCGCTCTCGGGCGGATATGTGTCATGTCCTTCGGCGGAGGGAAAGCGCGTCCGTCTCCCCACGCGGGAGCGATCGCGGCCCAGGAGCCGCTCCACGGCGTCCAACACCTGGGCGGTGTGCGTCACGGTCACCGGCGAGCCCGCCCTCTCCATGGCCGCGGCGATCTGTAGTGAGCACCCGGGATTGCCCGACACCAGCACGTCCGCCCCGGTGGAGGCCACGTCCCGTCCCTTACGGTCGCCCAGTTCCCCGGCGGCCTCGGGCTTGAGCAGGTTGTACACACCGGCGGAACCGCAACAGATCTCCTTGTCGGGCACGTCGGACACACGTAGTTCGGGGATGCCCGCGAGCAGGGTGCGGGGCTGTAGGGTCACCCCCTGACCGTGGGAGAGGTGGCAGGCGTCGTGGTAGGCCACGTGCAACGGTAGGGGGTGGCGCTCGGCGCGCGGTCCCAGCTCCACCAGGTACTCGGTGAGGTCCACGACCCGTTCGGACAGTGCGCGCCCCCGACGCGCCCGGGCCTCGCCTGCGCCCGCCTCGGCCAGGGTGCGGTCGAAGTGCTTCATGCCGGATCCGCATCCGGCCGAGTTGACCACGATCCGATCCACGCTCTCCCGTTCGAAGACCTCGATCAGCCGTTCGGCGAAACCGGCCGCCTCCTCCAGCCGCCCGGCGTGGCCGGAGAGCGCCCCGCAGCAGCCCTGGTCCCGGGGGATCACCACGTCGCATCCCTCCAACGCCAGCACACGCGCGGTCGCGGTGTTGACCTCGGGGAAGAACGCCCCCTGCACACAACCGACCAGCATCCCGACCCGGGCCCGCGCCCGGCCGACCGCCGGTACCAGCTCTGGTAGCGCCGGAGGCGGGGACGACAGCGTCGGCGCGATGCGTTCCATGGCGGCCAGGGACGGGGAGATCCGCTCCAGCAGCCGTGAGCGCCGTACCAGTGAGGACACCCCGCCCGCCTGGTAGGCCCGGAGGGGACCACGCATCGATCTCAGTCTGCGCCGGTAGGGGAAGAGCGAGAAGATCAGTCCGCGCAGTGCCCGCTCGCCCCGAGGCCGTCGGTGTTCGGTCTCCACCCTGTGCCGGGTGTGCTCCAACAAGGCGTCGTAGGCCACCCCCGAGGGGCAGGCGGACACGCACGCCAGGCAGCCCAGACAGTTGTCGAAGTGCCCGACCGCGGTCTCGGTCAGTACGTCCTCGGTGTGCATCTGCGCCATCAGGTGGATGCGTCCGCGTGGAGAGTCCATCTCCTGTCCCCACAACACGTTCGTGGGACAGGTGGGCAGGCAGAACCCGCAGTGGACGCAGTCGTCCAGCAGATCGCCGAACAGCCGTGCGCGTTCCTCCCCGGTCGTGTCGGAGTCGGTCACGGGCTCTCAGATCGGAAGAGCGTCGTGTAGGGAAAGA
>CALGOD010000546.1 GCA_937957845.1 uncultured Nocardiopsis sp. | reverse complement strand
CCGAACCCGGATCGAGTAGTTCCGCGCCGGAATGGTGGATCTTCCACGGCACAGGCCAGCCGCGCGCCCACTTCGACGTGGACACCCGACTGCCCCCACCGCCCAGGTGGCGCGTCTACGGCGGGGGAACGGACCCCGGGGGAACCGACGGCGAGTCGGTCCTCTACGACCCCGGCCCCCAGGCCTCGCGGACCGGTACGGACAGCGAGCGTCATCTGGGTCCGGTCCGGCTCTGGAGCACGCCCGTCCCCCTCGGTCCGCACCGCCGTCGACTGCTGGACAAGGTCAACGCCGCGATCTGCCTGAGGCGCCCCCTGCTGTTGGTCGGGCCGCCCGGGGTCGGCAAGTCCAGCCTCGCCCACCAGATCGCCAGGGAGCTGGGCCTGGGTCGGGTCCTGCGCTGGTCCGTGACCAGTCGGAGCACCGTGGCCGACGGACTGTACACCTACGATCCGCTGACCCAGATCCACGACCTCAACCTGGAGAACGCCCGTCGGCGGGCCGTCGGCGGACCGGACCGCCGTTACGCGCGCGTCGGCGGCACCGAGGCGCACCTGCGCAGCAGCGCGGAGTCGATCGGCCGCTACCTCACCCTGGGGCCCCTGGGCACGGCGTTCCTGCCCACACGCTCGCCCCGAGTACTGCTGATCGACGACTTCGACCTCGGTGACTTCGACCTGCCCGGCGACCTGCTCGACCTCTTCGAGAACGGTGGCTACGACGTTCCCGAGCTGGGCAGACTGGCCAACGTCGCCGAGACGATCCGGGTGGCCACGGACGACCCCGGACGCACGGCGGTGATCAGACGCGGGGGCGTCCTGTGCTCCGCCTTCCCCATCACGGTGCTGACCTGCAACGACGACAGGGACCTGCCTCCCGCCTTCCTGCGTCGCTGTATCCCGGTCCAGATGGGACTGCCGGACGAGAACGAACTGATCGCGGCCGTGGCCGGGCACTTCGACGGTGACCCGCCCGCCGGTACGCGGAGCCTGGTGGCCGAGTTCCTCAGCCGGAGCGCCGATGGCCAGACCCTGGCCGTGGACCAGCTCCTCAACGCCGTGCACTTGGTCAGCGCCATGGGAGGGGAGCAGGGAGAGCCCGGGCCAGAGCAGGTCCGTCACCTTTCCGACCTGCTCTGGCACCGCCTCACGGAAACCCCGGGATGAGCCGGGGGCACCAGCCGGGGGACGAGCGCCTCCGGGACGGTGGTGACGAAACGGACGGGGGACTTGGCCTCGGGGGGATGGGGCTGACTCCCACCGAGTGGGCCGACGCGGTCCACCTCGCGGCACTCCGGTCACGTGCCGAGGAGATACGGCGCGGCCGCCCCTCCTTCCCGCTCCCCCCGGAGGGGGATCCCGTTCCCGAGAGGGTGGACGCCCGTCCCGTCAGGCCTGACGGCGTCAGGCCCGCGGACACCGCCCAGGAGTTCTCCCCACCCGGTGGTGGGGCGGCGAGGCCGTCGCGTTCCCACGCCGAACCGGGCCGGTCGACGGCGCGTCCTTCCGGGGGATCACCGTCCTCGGAAAGCGACGCGCAGCCGGACCGGCCGTCGATGGAAGTGCCGGGGTTCGTCCCGCCGGCGCTGGACCGACGTCAGGAACTGGTCGCCGCACTCGCTCCGCTCAACATCAGAAGCCCCGTGGGAAGAGCCGACCAGGTCGATCCGGAGGGCACCGCGCGCAACTACGCACGCTCCCTCCTGGACAGTCTGCACTGGACCGAGGAGGAACGCAGGGGCGCCGGCGTACCGGTGGTGCCCGAACCGCTGAGGCGGTGGGAGAGGACGACCGAGCTCACCCTCCTCGTGGACGACGGCGTCACCATGCTCTTCCAGCGTGCCCTGGTGGAGGAGTTCGTCCGGTTGGCGCGCTCCAGCGGAATCTTCCGTCATGTCAGGGCCCTGTACTTCGACTCCGGGCGCACGGGTCGCCCGGTGCTGCTCGACGCGTGGGGGCGTTCCCGGCCTCTCGGTGAGAGGGGCCGGACGGGGGTACGGGCCGCCTTGGTGCTCACCGACGGGCTCGGGGCGGCCTGGCGGGACCAGGACTTCCAGAACTGGGTCGCCCGAACCGCCACCCGCCGCACGGTCGCGATCTGCCACCTGCTCCAGCCACGGCTGTGGCGGCGCGGAGCCATCGGCACCGTGCCCATGGAGCTGGCGGTGCCCTGGCCGGCCCGACCCGGTGCCATCAACACCCGCTACGTGCGCGAACGCGCGCTCACCGATCCCACGGAGGGCGAGGAGGAGTCCGGGGCCGGTGTGCTCGTCCCCGTGCTGAGGTTGAACCCTTGTTCCCTCCACGCCTGGGCGTCCTTCGTGGCCGCACGTGGACGGACGCGGTTGTGGGCGCACACGGCGCGGTTTCCGGGGAACACGTTCCGAGGGGTACCGGAGGAGCCGGCGGAGGAGGTCTTCGACGCGGAGAGGGAGGTCCGTCGGTTCCAGCGGTCGGCCGGCCCGGAGGCCTTCGACCTCGCGGTGGCCCTGGCCGCGGTGCCTCTGGACCCGCGTCTGGTGGAGGCGGTCTGCGCGGACGTGCTCGGCCGTCCCACCCCCTCGGAGCTGACGGAGGTCTTCTTCAGCGGACTGGTACTGGTCCGAGGGAGCGGACGAGGGGAGGTACCGGTCCAGTGGGACTTTCGCCCCGGAGTCCGGCGGAGTCTGTTGGCCCTGGGCGGCAGGGTCTCCGACATCCGGCGGATGTTGGGACTGGCCTCCGAGCGGTTGTGGCGGGTGGACCCGTGGTTCCGGACCCTCCGGCTCATGTTGCGGGGCGAAAGCATCGATGCGCCGGAAAGCACCCGGGCGTCCCATCACTGGGTGAATTCCATGATCCCCGCCATGGAGAGCGTGGCCCTCGTTCGTCGTTACGAAGAACCCCTCAGGGAGTACGCGGGTTTTCCCGAAAAAAGGGGGACTCGTGCCTCCGGAAGAACAGCGAAGTCCGGAACGGAGACGTTCATCGGTCTAGGATCATCTGAGGTTTCCGGGTCTGCGCGTGTAGACGGGAATAGCAGCTGGAAGGCGCGGAGCAGAATACCCTTTTCCGAACGGTCGGGTGAAAATACTCATATGACTACAAACCCGTCAATCGACGATAGGAAGTACAGTTCTGGCGACGCGCAGAGCGATCGCACGTCTCGGCCGTCCACGGGTGGCCGGCCGCTCAACGCGGTCTGGGTACAGGTTCCGCGCCGCAACAGCGCCTTCACGGGGCGCGAGGAACTGCTCTCCTCGCTGAGGTCACAGCTGGTCACGGGGCGACGACAGGTCATCACCGCGCTGAACGGGATGTCGGGGGTCGGCAAGACCGAGCTCGCCAAGGAGTACCTGTACCGCTACGCGTCCGACTACGACCTGATCTGCTGGATACCCGCAGCCCACAGCAACCAGCTGCGGGAGAGCTTCTCGGTGCTGGCCTCCAGGCTCAGGTTGGACAGCGCGGGCGCCGGCAGCGGACACGTCCTGGAGAACGTGCTGGAGGCCCTGCGGCAGGGCGTCCACTATCCGCGCTGGCTCCTCATCTTCGACAACGCGCAGGCCCGGTCCGATCTGGATCCGTATCTTCCCGTCGGGGGCGAGGGCCACGTGATCATCACTTCTCGGGACTCCAGCTGGACGGTGCGCGGCGGCGACGCCTACCTGTCCATCCGTGAGTTCAGTCGGAACGAGAGCATCGAGCTGCTGAAACGGCGCGGACCCGCGTCGCTGACCGGCGAGGAGGCCGACGAACTGGCGCGTGAGCTCGGCGACCTGCCGCTCGCGCTCAACCAGGCCGCCGTGTGGCTGCACGAGAGCGGCATGGACACCCAGGAGTACCTGCGGCAGTTCGCGGAGAAGAGCGAGGAGATGCTCGCCCTCCTGCGCCCGGTGGACAGCTCCTATCCCGTGGCCGTGGCCGCGGCCTGGAACGTCTCCCTGGACCGGCTGGCCACCACCAACCCGGCTGCGCTGCAACTGCTCCAGCTGTGCTCCTTCATGGCCACCGCGCCCATTCCCCGGGGCCTGTTCAACTTCGCCCGGAGCATCGAGGGCCCGGCGGAACTGCGCGGTGCGTTGGAGGATCCGGCCAAACTCGGTATGGCCATCCGCGACATCGGGCGCAACAGCCTGGCCCACATCGACCACCAGCGCAACACCATCTCGCTGCATCGGCTGGTGCAACGCGCGGTGCAGGCGCCGATGAGCGAGGGGGAACGCGAGGAGCTGCGCCACTGCGCCCACCAGCTGCTGGGCCGTAACGACCTTCAGGTGACGGAGGTGAACTCCTCCACCCGTTACACCGAACTGCTGCCGCACGTGTGGGCCACCGAACTGTGGGACTGCACCGACCCCTGGGCGCGCAACCTGGTCACCCAGGCGTGCCGGATCGCGGTGGGACGTCAAGAGTTCGAGGAGGCCCGCAAACTGGGCGAGACGGCGCACGCGTGGTGGCGGCAGCGGTTGGGGGAGCACCATCCGGCCACTCTCGGCATGGCGATCCAGGTCTCCACGGCGATGCGCGGCCAAGGGCACCTGGAAAAGGCGCTCGAACTCGGCAGGGCCACCTTGGAGACTCTGGGCGAGGCACAGAATCCCGAGGACCCCGAGACGATGGAGGCGGAGATCGAGCACATCCGCAGCCTGCGGTTCGTGGGTCGGTTCCAGGAATCCCTGGCCGCCGCGGCCGACGCCTACCACCGGCGAGTGCGCCTCTTCGGTGAGGACGACCCCAACACCCTGATCACCGCCCACCTCCGGGCCTTCAACCTGCTGCTCAGCGGTGATCCGCAGACCGCGGCCGAGCAGTACCGCGACACCCTGAGCAGGCTGGAGGTCGTCTTCGGTCCCGAGCACCCCAGCACCCTCGGCACGAACAACGGCTACGCCGAGGCATTGATGGAGAAGGGTCGCTATCGGGAGGCGGAGGAGGTGCAGACCGACCAGGTCGAGCGGATGATCGACCTCGTCGGGGACGAGGAGGACGTACGCGTCCTCAGCAACCAGCGGACCCTGGCCGTGATGAGGCGTCGCGTCGGCCACCACGGCGGGGCTCTCGCCCTGTCGGAACGGGTCTGGCAGCGTTTCAGGGTCCGGTTCGGTCTGGACGCCAACGACACCATGTACGCCGCCCTCGTGCACTCCATGTCGCTGAGCGCGGTCAACCAGCACGACGAGGCCCTGGAACTGGCACAGAGCACCGGGGAACGCTATGTCAAACTCCTCGGAGAACGTCATCCCTACGTCGGGGCGGCCGACGTGAACCGGGCGATCATCCTGCGGAGGCTGGGCAGGGTGACCGAGGCCCGGGCGTTGGACGAGCGTGCCCTGGAGGTGTTCCTGGACCGGGTCGGCGCACACCATCCCAGCACCCTGGCCTGCATGGTGGACCTGGCCAACGACCAGTTCCTCATGGGAGACGTGTCCGGAGCACGGGAGCGGGACGAGGAGGCGCTGCGTGGCTGTGAGGCGGTGCTGGGGAACCTGCACCCGTTGACCCTGCTGGCGCGACGCAACCTGCTCGTGGACCGCAGGGCCCAGGGCGAGGACGTCGACGCCGGGTTCCTCGCGTTGGAGGGCGATTACCGCGAGGTCATGGGCCCGAACCATCCCGCCACGCTCAGCCTGCGCAAGACCGTGCGGGGTGACGCGGACATCTACCTCGCCCAGATGTGATCGGTGCGGTCCGGGACCCTGTCCTCCCGGACCGCGGTACGGCTCAGGAGTACCCGGCCGACCGGAGCAGTGAGACCCATTGGTGGACGGGCACCTCCAGTACCGTGTGGCCCCTGTGCGCGGAGTCCCGGAGCCCGACCTGTCGTGTCGATCTCAACACGACCTCGACACAGGTCCCGTTGGGCGGGTCGTTGCTGTAACTCGACGTGCGCCACCGGCCGGGCTCGTGTCCCAGCCCCCTCACCGGAGCTCCCGTCCGGCCTGACTTTGCTGGTCACTTCTACGCACGTGGCGGCCTCGATTCTCCCAGTTCCACCATTGGACGCTCCTGTTTCCCGGGAATCCCGGAAAGCGCGATCGGGTTCGGATCCGGTTCTCTTATCTATTCTGCTGTTTCCAGGAACGACTTGTACATGCCCACTGGGGTGGTGATCATGTTGTCCGATCCCGGACGTCCTGAGAAGGTTGCATAAGATACTGGGAATGACGAGTTCCGGTGTGTGCGATGAGAGCAGGCGCGTCCCTGCTCAGGCGGCGGGACTCCGCAAAGCCCGTACTGGCGGGCTTCATGACTGCCTTCCGGCTCCGGGGGTCCCGGCTTCCGCGCTTGTGAACATGTTCCCCGGACGCCCTTCGGGGTGGCCACGCGCTCGTGGGGGTCGGGAAATTGACCGGCCTTCGCGGAACGAATCCCGACGTGGGAAAAACACGTGGACACGATCTGGTGAACTCCGATGTGCCTCGCCGGTTAATCCGCTGATTTCCTCTTTTCTTCGCTCCCGATACCTGATCTTCCCGCCCCGAGGTTCCCCTGAGCAGAGCCCGGAACATAGGTGGACAGGCCGGTTCCACGAATGGGTCGCCGGCGTTATCGGCTGTGGAATGGGATCCGGAGGAATCCGCGAACGGTTCGGGGCCGTGCCGCACGATCCCGTCCGGCGCAGGGGAGTGGGCGAGGGGCGAACTCTGCCTACCATGCTGAACATGCGCATTCTCGTGGTCGAGGACGACGACCGTGTCGCCCGCGGTCTGGTGACCGCCCTGAGAGCGGCGTCCTTCGACGTCCAACGGGTCGCCACGGCGGAGAGGGCCCTCAGCGCGCCCTCCGCCGACGTCGTTCTTCTCGACCTCGGACTTCCCGACGCCGACGGGATCGACCTGTTGCGCAGGCTCCGGGAGCGTCCGCAGACCGCCATCATCGCGGTCACCGCACGCGGGGAGGAACGCGACCGGGTGCGCGGCTTGCGCGCGGGGGCCGACGACTACGTCGTCAAACCCTTCGGCGTGGCCGAGCTCCTCGCGCGTATCGACGCGGTCCTGCGTCGCACCCGCGCCGCACGGGCGGAGGCCGTGAAGGCGCCACCTCCGTTCGCCGTCGGCGCCCTCGGCATCGATCCGGGCGCCCGCTCCGCCACAGTGAGCGGTACCGGACTCCGGCTGACCCGCAAGGAGTTCGACCTGCTCCTCCTCCTGGCCTCCCGCTCTCCGGCGGTCGTGGCCCGCGACCAGATCCTCGACCAGGTGTGGGGTGCGACCTGGGAGGCCTCCTCCAGGACGCTGGACACCCACATCGGCTCGCTCCGGGCCAAACTCGGCCGCGCCGTGCACATCCGGACCGTGCGCGGCGTCGGCTACGTCCTCGACGGGGCCTGACCTTGCTCCGCAGGCTGCTCGCGATCCTGCTGCCCGCCGCCTTCGTCCTGGTGGCCGCGGTGTTCCTCCCCTTGGGCGCGGTGATCGCCCACCAGCGCACCCAGGAGGTCTACGTCGACCGGCTGGGGGACGCGGGACGGTTCGCGGCTCTGGCCCGTAGCGCCCTGGAGACGGATCGCAGGGACGCGCTCGTCCAGGAGATGTCCCGTTACGAGGAGCTCTACGACATTCCTGTGATCGTGGTGGCCCCCGACGGGGATGTCGTCACCGGGTCCGGGAGCACCTCCTATCTGCGTGGGCTCCTCGCCGATCTCCGAGCGCGGGACGTGGTCACCGTGGCCCTGGCGGGGGAGCGTCCCGCACCGCCCACCACCGTCTGGCCCTGGGAGAGCGGCCCCCTGGTGGTCGCCGAACCCATCGGACGCGACAGCGAGGTGGTCGGCGCGGTGGTTCTGGCGGCCCCCACCGCACGCCTCGGTGTGGACGTCCTCGGCGCGTGGGGGTGGCTCGCCCTGTTCAGCCTGGTGCCCCTGGGATTGCTGGTGTCGGCCTCGTTGCCGCTGTCGCGTTGGGTCCTGCGCCCCATCGGAGGACTCGACGCGGCGACCACCGCGGTCGCCTCGGGGAACCTGGACGTCCATGTGGACGCCGAGCACGGGCCCCCGGAACTGCGTCGCCTCACCGATTCCTTCAACACGATGGTCGACGTGGTGCGCAGGGCTCTGGAACGTCAGCGCTCCTTCGTGTCGGAGGCCTCCCACCAGCTGCGCAACCCCTTGGCGAGCCTGCGTCTGGCGGTGGAGAACCTCGCACCTCACCTGACCACCGAGGAGGCCAGGCAGGTGCACGCCTTCGCCGTGGAGGAGACCATCGCCATGCACCGTATGCTCGACTCCCTGTTGGCGGCGACACGTCTGGAGAGCGTGACGGGCACCGAGACCGTGGAGCTCTCCGAACTGCTGATGACACGGGTGGAACGCTGGCGCGCGTTGGGTGGGACCCGCGGGTTTCACGTGTCCGTCGACGTCCCCGAGGGCATTCGGGTACAGGCCCCCGCAGGAGGGCTGGGCAGCGTGCTCGACGAGTTGGTGAGCAACGCCCTGCGCCTGTCCGGGGGAACCCGGGTGGAGGTGCGTGCCCGAGCGGACGATCCTGTGCTGATCAGTGTGCTCGACGACGGCGACGGCCTCGTCCCCGAGGAGCGTGACGCCGCCCTGGGCCGTTTTTGGCGTTCACCGCGACACCAGAACGTCGAGGGCACCGGAATGGGATTGGCGATCGCCGCCGACCTGGTCCGTGAGGCCGGGGGAGGACTCGTGCTGGAAGAGGGCCTGCCCGGCGGTACGGGGCCGGGGTTGGGCGTGGTCATCACCCTGCCGTCGGAGCCTTTCGAGGAGGACACCGGCTGACCCGTGCCCCGGCCGTCCCGGGGAAGGCACTCGCCCGGTCGCGCGCTCAGGACGGTTTGTTCTCCCGGTACCAACGCACGGCCCCGCGGTGCAGGGGGACCACTCCGGTGGAGATGCCCGTCCGCACGTTGATCTGAGCCGCCTCCGGACGGGAGGCCGCGATCTGTCCGGCGCGCGTGTACACGGTGTCGGTGACCGTGTGGACGAGGTCCTCCGGCAACTCGGCCGAGCACAGGAGCAGGTTAGGCACGGACATGGTGGGACAGGCGGACACACCCTCGTAGGTGGTGGCCGGGATGCCGGCGGGGAAGTAGGCCTCGGGGTGGGTGTCCGCCATCTCGTCCGCGGCCTCGGAGAGATCGACCAGACGGATCACGTGCCGCTCGGCCAGGTCGGCGATGGCCGGGGTGGGCAGTCCGGTCAGGGAGAACATCGCGTCGATCTCACCGTCGCCCAACGCCCGGGCGGAGACGGCCTGGTCCAGGCGTACGACCTCCGGGGACACCCCGGTCTCGGCGAGGAGCCGTTCCATGGTGAACTCGGTGCCGGAGTTGTGCGCGCCCACCGACACCCGCCGCCCCTCCAGGTCGGCCAGGCGGCGCACGGGTGAGGCGTCCAGCACCACCAGGTGCACGAAGCTGTCGTAGAGGCGTCCGACAGCACGGAGGGAAGCGGACCCGCCCGCGCTCTCGTCGGCCAGCACCGAGTCGAGATTGGCCAGCCCCAGGTGGGCCTCACCCGTGGAGATGAGACGCAGGTTGTCGTGGGAGGCGCCGGTCTCGACGGTCTCCACCCGCGTGTGGGGCAGCCGCTCGTCCAACAGCCGTGCGATCTCGGCACCGATCTCCCGGTACACGGCCCCGGGCGGCCCCGTGGCCACCACCAGGACCGAGGGCGTGGGGGAGGGCTCCCGCCACGCACAGCCGCCGACGGCGACCGCGGCGACCGCGCCTACCGCGCTGCGCAGGGCGGTACGCCGGTCGGGTCCCCTGAGATGCATGTGTGCAGCTTAGGCAGGCACACGGGCCGGACACCATCGGTCATGTCCCGCCACGTTCTTCTCACCCTGTGTCATCGAATGTCAAAGGGACCTGAAGTTTCGGGTGAGGTCTTGGACACGTGAGGGGGAGATCACCACCATCGCTGTGTCACGTCGAAGCAACCCGGGGGGAACCGGACGGAGAGGTCGAACAAGACGTCGGGATCCCCCTGGACGGGCGGACAGGCCCCCATCGCCCGCAACAGGAGGATTCCATGACGTCCCAGAAGGATGTCGCCACACCGGACAGCGCGCCGTCCGCACAGGACGGTGCGTCCGCCAAGAGCTATTCCCGGTCCCGTGTCGTCGGACTGGTCGCCGGTCCGCTGATCGGCCTGCTGATCTACTTCCTCATGCCGGACATGCCCCTCCCCCTCGGGGAGGGGGAGGACGGCGAGCCGGTGCTGTCCGCCAACGGAGCGGCGGTCGCGGGCATCACCGCGTTCATCGCCATCTGGTGGGCGACCGAGGCCATCCCGATCCCGGTCACGTCACTGCTGCCGTTGGTGCTCTTCCCGATCGTGTTGGAGGGGACGGCCATCGGTACCGTGGCCTCCGCCTACGGTTCCGACACCATCTTCCTGTTCATGGGCGGCTTCATGCTGGCCCTGGCGATGCAGAAGTGGAACCTGCACAAGCGGATCGCCCTGACCATCGTCTCCAAGGTCGGCTCCAACACGGCCGGACTCGTCGGTGGTTTCATGATCGCCACCGGCTTCATCACCATG
>CALGOD010000545.1 GCA_937957845.1 uncultured Nocardiopsis sp. | reverse complement strand
GTGCGGGGGCCTTCGGCACCCGCACCGGTCAAACGGTCCTGCCCTTGGCACCCTTGGAGTACATACCGTCCGCGAAGTAGACGATCGCGGCGGCCACCAGCACCTGGACGATCAGTACGAAGAGCCAGAAGCCGGTGAAGAAGCTGGCGATCCAACCACCGACGAAGGCGGCCACGATGCCCAGGATCAGCGTCAGCCAGATCGGCAGGTGCTGCTTTCCTGGAACGACCAGGCGTCCCAGGGCGCCGATGATCAGACCGACGATGATCGCTGTGATGATTCCGGTGATCTCCATGGGTTCCTCCACATGTAGACGCATCTCCCCCCTGCCCGTCCCGGGGGCCGGAAAACACACACGACACACCTGCGGGGAGAACCTTTGGACCGGTTTTTACGATCCGACACCGACCAGGACCGGCGTCCCACAGCCGGTACCGGGCCGCGGATCCGCTTCTGCCCTGCGCAGAAGGACCTGGGGTCGGCTCCCCGTCACGCGTGCCCCGGCGTAGGGTCGAAGGAGAGCAACGCCACACGGGAGGCCGCCCATGACCGACGTCCTGCGCTCCTTGGACGAGGCCCGCACGGGCGGGCGCGCCCAAGAGCCGGAGGAGCCCCTCCTGCGCGAACTCATCGGCGACCTGCTGCGCCGCACGCGGACCGAGCAGGGCCGCACACTGCGCGAGGTGTCCCGGGAGGCCCGGGTGTCACTGCCCTATCTGAGCGAGATCGAGCGTGGGCGCAAGGAGGCCTCCTCCGAGGTCCTCGCCGCCGTCTACCGTTCTTTGGGTCTGAGCCTGGTCGATGTGCTGGGCGAACTCCACGGACGGACCATGGTCGGCCGGCTCCGGCGGAACGGCGCCTCCCTGGGCGACCACCGCCCGGCGGGCCCGTCCGCGGTGCCCGCACCCGTCCGGCGGACGCACGTGCTCTCCTTGGCCGCCTGAGACCGAGGCCGGAGTGGCGGCCCCACGTGGTGACGACGTCGTCGTGCCGAGCGGCGTGCCCGACGATGCGGCGGCGCGGCGGGCACACGGCCCACTGGTCGTCGAAGGAACCGCCGCGGCCTTCTGGGAGCCGTACGCGGGACGGCGCGGAAGCCTCTCCACCGGCTCCTGCTCGGGCGCCCGCTCGGCCGGTGGCGCGGGCCCGCGTCGGCTCCCCGGGCCTTCGTCGCGGTCTCGGCCCGGGCGGCTCCGCGCGAGGCGAGCGACGGTACTCGGCGCCCTTGCGGTGGCACAGGCCCGTGCCGGCTCCCCCGCCCTTCGTCGCGGTCTCGGCCCGTAACGGCTCCGCGCAGGGCGGGGGGCGGCGCTCGGCGCCCTTCCGGCGGGGTTCGGTTCAGACGTCCTCCACGGCCCTGCGCAGGTCGCGCAGGAGGGCGAGCACCATGGGACGTAGTGACGGCCTGATGGCCTCGAAGAGTTGCCGCTGCTTGGCCTCCGTGTCACGGCGGCGGATCGCCAGGACCCGCTCGCCCTCCTCTGTGATGGCCACCACCGTGCTGCGTTCGTCACGCTCGGACCGGCGGCGCGTCATCATGCCTTTACGTTCCAACTGCTGGATCATGCGTGTGGCGGAAGGAGAAGAAACACCGACAATCTGGGCGACCTCTCCGACACTGGGGTTGTCCATCCCCCGTACCGCTTCCATGAGGAACGCCTGTGTGAGCGTCAGTTCCTCGGCCACCCGATGACTGCCCCGAGAGCGGGCATGGAGCGCCGCGTTGATGAGTTCGGTCCAGGCGCGCTGGAACTCCTCGAGTTCGGCGTCGCGCTGCTCTACACAGGGTTCGTGGGTCTCATCGGGCACGAAACGGTCCTCGCAGGCTGGACTGTCGCCGCGGGCTCTCGACCGCGCGCTGGTTTGACGATTGAGTAGCTTAGCTATTAAATAGCTTGCGCACGCAATTACACATACATCCTTGCCCCCTCCAGACCGTAGCGACACCCCCTCGTCCACCCACCCGGTCGTGGGCGCGATGTGCCGCTGACGGGGGCAGCGACGTCCGTCCGAGAACGGGGCGGGCCCGGATCGATCCGGGAGGGGCGCATTGACCACAGTGCTGATCGCGCATTTCATCGCGGCCGCGGTCGCGCCCTTACTGGTGCGCCAATGGGGCCGCAACGCCTTCTTCGCGCTCGCCGTGGTCCCCGCCGTGTCGACCGTCTGGGCCCTCTTCCAGCTCCCCACCGTCCTGAACGGCGGGACGCTGTCCTCCTCCATGCCCTGGGCCCCGGAGTTCTCACTGCGGCTCGGCCTGTACATGGACGGTCTGGGCCTGGTCATGACGCTCATCGCCGCCGGCGTGGGCGCCCTGATCCTGGTCTACTGCGGCCGGTACTTCAGTGACTCCGAGCCCGGACTCGGGCGTTTCGCCGGGGTCTTCGTCGCCTTCGCCGGGGCCATGCTCGGCCTCGTGCTGGCCGACGACCTCATCCAGCTCTTCGTGTACTGGGAGCTGACCACGGTCTTCTCCTACCTGCTCATCGGGCACAGCACCGAGCTCAAGGAGAGCAGGCGGGCCGCCATGACCGCCCTGACGGTCACCACCCTGGGCGGCCTGACGATGCTCGTCGGCATGGTCATCCTCGGCGAGACCGCGGGGACCTACGTCATCGCCGAGATCGTCGAGGCACCCCCCGGCGGCACCCTGATCCACGTCGCGCTCGTCCTGATCATGATCGGCGCGATGTCCAAGTCCGCGCTGCTGCCGTTCAGCCTGTGGCTGCCCGCGGCCATGCGCGCGCCCACACCGGTCTCGGGCTACCTGCACGCCGCGGCGATGGTCAAGGCGGGCGTCTACCTGGTCGCACGGCTCACCCCCGCCTTCCACGACGTCGCCGTGTGGCGGTACATGGCGCTGTTCTTCGGCACGATCACCATGATCATGGCCGGCTGGAAGGCACTGCGCCAGTACGACCTCAAGCTCCTGCTGGCCTACGGCACCATCAGCCAGCTCGGTTTCCTCATCGCCCTCCTCGGCGCGGGGACCCAGGCCGGTGCCTTGGCCGGGCTCTCCATGCTCATCGCGCACTCGCTGTTCAAGGCGCCCCTGTTCCTCGTGGTCGGCATCGTCGACCACAGCACGGGCACCCGGGACCTGCGCGAACTGTCGGGGCTGCGTACCTCCATGCCCGCGACCTTCTGGATCGCGGTCGCGGCGGCGGCCTCCATGGCGGGTCTGCCGCCCACCCTCGGGTTCGCCGCCAAGGAACTGGCCTTCGGCGCCTTCACCTCCGGCGGCGTCGACACCGTGGTCCTGATCGGCCTCATGATCGGCACCACGTTCACCGTCGCCTACAGCCTGCGCTTCCTGTGGGGGGCCTTCTCCGTCAAGGAGAACGTCGCGCCCACACCGGTCCACGAGCCGGGGCCGCTGTTCCAGGCCCCCGCCGCGATCCTGGCCGGGCTCGGGCTCCTGGGCGGCGTCCTCTCCGGCGCCCTCGACCCCTTCCTGTCGGTGTACGCGGACACCGTTCCCGTCGCGCCGGGGCAGGAGCCCACGTACCTGGCCCTGTGGCACGGCCTCGAACTCCCCCTGCTGCTGTCGGCGCTGTGCATCGCCGGTGGTCTGGTGCTGTTCCACTTCCGTCACCAGGTCGTGTGGCTGGGCACCCGCACCGCGCTGCCCGACGCCGACCGGGTCTACCGCCGCATGCTCGCCGGGCTGGAGAACCTGGCGTTGCAGGCCACGGGCAGCACCCAGCGCGGTTCACTGCCCGTGTACCTCGGCACCATCCTGGTCGCCCTGGTCGTCACCACCGGCTGGTGGGCGATCAGCGGTCGACTCTGGGAGGGCGAGCATCCGGCGCTCCGCCTGTGGGACTCCCCCGTCCAGATCGTCCCCGCCCTGGTCATCGTCCTCACCGCCTTGCTGGTGCTCTTCGTGCGACGCCGTCTGTTCGCGGTGATCCTCGTCGGAACCGGCGGCTACGGCATCGCCACTCTCTTCTACGTCATGGGCGCCCCCGACATCGCCCTCACGCAGTTCCTCATGGAGACCGTCAGCCTGGTGGTCTTCGTGCTGGTGCTGCGCCGCTTCCCCGCGCGTTTCTCCGCCCCCGCACTGCGCGGACGGCGGATCTGGAACCTGGTCCTGGGCCTTGCCACCGGTGTCCTGGTCGCCGCGATGACCTGGTTCGCCCTGGCCGGGCGCCAGGAGCCGTCCATCTCGGAGGGCTACCCGGCCGCGGCCGAGGAGGCGGGCGGATCCAACATCGTCTCGGTCCTGCTGGTGGACGTCCGTGCCTGGGACACCATGGGCGAGATCTCCGTGCTCGCCGCCGCGGCGGCCGGGGTCGCCAGCCTGATGTTCGTGCGTCGCCGCGCCCAACCGCGCAAGCCCCCCCGCGGGGTCATGGCCGTCTCCCTCACCACACCGCCGGAGCCCGATGAGGACCAGGTCCCGGTGGACCTCGGCGGTCTTCAGAACGCCCCGCGGAGCATGCACATCAAACCCCGGCTCCGGAACACCTGGCTGCCGGGGGCGAGCGCCATGCCCTCGGAACGCCGATCGGTCATCTTCGAGGTCATCTCCCGCTTCCTCTTCCCCGTGGTCATGGTGATCTCGGTGTACCTGCTGCTGACCGGCCACGGCGCCGTCGGCGGAGGCTTCGCGGGCGGTATCGTCGCGGGACTGGCGTTCATCGTCCGGTACCTCGCCGGAGGACGGTTCGACCTGTACGCCGCCGCATGGATACAGCCGGGAGCACTGATCGGCACCGGTCTGGCCGTGGCCACCGGCACCGCGCTGGGCGGCGCTATCTTCGGCACCGACGTCCTGGCCGGTGGCCACGCCTACATCGACCTGTGGATCCTGGGCGAGGCGCACATCACGGTGTCCCTCTTCTTCGACATCGGCGTGTACCTGCTGGTCATCGGACTGATCCTGGACATCCTGCGCAGCCTCGGGGCCCGCATCGACGAGCAGATCGAACGGGACGCCGCGCACGCCAAGGAGCAGGGCAGGACCGAAGAGAGCGAAGCCGAGGAGGAGGCCATCTCGTGAGTGAGTCACCCAGTCTGCTCCTCGTCGTCAGCATCGGTGTCCTCGTCGCGGTGGGCGTCGTCCTCCTCCTGGAGCGCAGCCTGACACGCGTCCTGCTCGGGTTCGTCGTGTTGAGCAACGGCGCCAACCTCATGATCCTGGCCATGGCCGGCGAACCCGGTCGGCCCCCGATCCTGTGGCTCACCGAGCCGGAGGAGATGACCGATCCGCTGCCCCAGGCGATGATCCTGACCGCGATCGTCATCACCCTCGGCATCACCGCCTTCCTCCTGACCATGGCCTACCGGACCTGGCAGCTGGAGGGCAACGACGAGGTCCAGGACGACGCCGAGGACCTGCGCATCTCCCAGGGCGAGGGGCGCCGCGCCCTTCGCCAGCGCTACGTGAAGGAGCGGCGTAGGCTCCAGGCCGACATCCGACGCCAGCGCGCCGAACTGGAGGCGCGGATCGCCGTCGCCGACGCCCGTGAACTGGCCGAGCAGGCACGTATCAAGGCCGAGATCGCCAGGGCCCGGGCCGAACTGGCCCGCCACGAACTGGAGGCCGAGGACCACGACCTCGACGAGCAGTCCCAGGAGACCATGCGCCTGCTGAGCGACCGAGCCGAGAGCATGGCCGCTCAGGTCCAGGGACTGCGCGGACGGATCCGGCAGGGACGCAGGCGGCTGCGGGAGCACAAGAGGGCCGACCGCGCCGCCGAACGCGAGCTGTGGCGTGAGCTGCGCCGTCGCGTCCGCGCACAGCGGCGCCAGGCGCGCCAGACCATGCGGGCCGAGCGCGAGCGTCTGGCCCGTGCCGAGGACAGCGACCTGCAAGGGAGCGAGTGACCATGGGCGTGGACCATCTCGCAGGCATCCTGCACTACTTCGTCCCCCTGCCCGTGGTGCTCCCGTTGTTCACGGCCGGGGTGAAACTCGCCCTGGGCAGCCGCTGGCCCCGCGTGCAGCAGTGGCTGAGCGTCATCTCGTTGGCGGTGGTCCTGATCATCGGCTTCGTGCTGATGCTGGGCGCCCACGCGTTCGGACCGCAGGCCGTCCAGGTGGGCGGCTGGGCGGCTCCGATCGGCATCACCCTGGTCGCCGACCGACTGTCCGCTCTGATGGTGACGGTGTCGGCCGCGATCACGCTGGCCGTGCTGGTGTACTCCATCGGCCAGGGCATGGCCGGCAAGGCCGAGGTGGCGCCCCTGTCGGTGTACCAGCCGACCTACCTGATCCTGGTGGCGGGCGTCTCCAACGCCTTCCTGGCCGGAGACCTGTTCAACCTGTACGTCGGCTTCGAGATCCTGCTGACGGCCAGCTACGTGCTGCTGACCCTGGGAGGCACCCAGGCCCGGATGCGCGCGGGCGCCACCTACGTCGTGGTGTCGCTGGTGTCCTCGGTACTGTTCCTGATCGCCATCGCGCTCGTCTTCGGCGCCACAGGCACGGTGAACATGGCCCAGCTCGGGGAGCGGCTGCCGGAACTGTCCGTCGAGCTCAGGACGACCCTGCAGATCGTGCTGCTGTTCGCCTTCGGCATCAAGGCGGCGGTCTTCCCGTTGGCCGCGTGGCTCCCCGACTCCTACCCGACGGCTCCCGCGCCGGTCACCGCGGTGTTCGCGGGCCTGCTCACCAAGGTCGGCGTGTACGCCATCATCCGCACCCAGACCCTGCTCTTCCCCGGCGACCAGATCAACGCCCTGTTGATGTGGGTGGCGCTGGCGACCATGATCATGGGCATCCTGGGCGCGGTCGCGCAGACCGACATCAAACGTCTGCTCTCCTTCACCCTCATCAGCCACATCGGGTACATGGTCTTCGGCGTGGCTCTGGGCACCGAACTGGGCATGACGGGCGCGGTGTTCTACATCGCGCACCACATCACCGTGCAGACCACGCTGTTCCTGGTCACGGGCCTGATCGAACGCCGGGGCGGTTCCACGTCCCTGGACAGTCTGGGCGGTCTGGGCAGGATCGCCCCGATACTGGCGATCCTGTTCTTCATCCCCGCGATGAACCTGGGCGGGATCCCGCCGCTGTCGGGCTTCCTCGGCAAGCTCGGCCTGCTGCAGGCCGGTGTCGAGGTCGGCACCCCGTTGGCGTACACACTGGTGGGCACGTCCGTACTGACGAGCCTGCTGACCCTGTACGTGATCGCCCGGGTGTGGAACTACGCGTTCTGGCGCACTCCCTCCGAGGGCATGGTGGCCGAGCCCGGTACCGTGCTGGAGGACGCCGACACCGACGAGCCCTCCACCGCGGCGCTGGGTCCCGGCGAGGCGGTCGGCCCCTCCTCCCGCCTCCTGGACACCGCGGCCACCCCGGTGGTCACGTCGGTGGTCCTGCCCCGGAGCATGGTCGGGGCCACGGTGGCGCTGGTGGCGTTCAGCCTCGCCCTGACGGTGTTCGCCGGCCCGCTGATCTCGTACGCGTCGGAGGCCGCCGTCGAACTCCAGGCACGTACCCCCTACATCGAGGCGGTTCTCGGAGGCTACCGATGAGCGACCCACGGCAGAAGAGGCCGCTCGGCCTGACCGCGCTACGACGCCGCCTCGGCAAGGTACAGCTGCCGGTGGCGCTCGGTATGACCCTGGTGTGGATGCTGCTCTTCAAGGGCTTCCAGCCGCGCTGGGAGTCCCTGGGCCTGCTGGTCCTGGGGTTCCTGGTGTCGGTGCTGATCATGTTGCTGTTCCCCCTGCCCCCGATCACCCCGGGGCTCCGCTTCCGCCCCCTGCACATGCTCCGGCTGACCGCGTACATCTTCAAGGAGATGGCCCTCGCCAGCATCCAGGTCACCATCATGACCTTCCGTCCCGAGCCGGTGCGCAACTCGATGGTGGCGGTGCCGATGCGCACCGAGTCGGACCTGATGATGGTGTTCACCGCGATCGCCACCTCGATCATCCCCGGCACCGTGATCGCGGAGGCCCACCGGACCGAACGGATCCTCTACGTGCACGTGCTGGGCGCGGAGACCGAGGAGGCCATGGAGGCGGGCCGTAGAGGCGTCCGCAAACTCGAGGAGGGCTTCGTGATGGCACTGGGCACGCGGGAGGACATCGCGTCGCTGCGGGCGGGCGGGCCCGAGAAGCTCAGGCGGGGGGAACAGGCGTGAACGTTCTGTGGATCGCCATCGGCGTCATGCTCGGCCTGGCGGCGCTCGCGGGGCTGACCCGGATGATGATCGGCCCGAGCATCCTCGACCGGGCGCTGTCGGTGGACGTGCTCCTGGCCTCCGCCTTGACCGGCGCCGGGGCCTACGCCGCCTTCCACCGGGACCCCACCGTGCTGCCGACCCTGCTGGTGCTGTCCCTGTTGGGCTTCATCGGCTCGGTCAGTCTCGCCAAGTTCGTCGCACGGCGCACGGAGGACGAGGACGTCGTCTCCCCCGCCGAGGCGCTCGCCGGATCCGAGCGGCCCGACCAGCCCGACCAGCCCGACCAGTCCGACCAGCGGGAGGAGACCCCATGAGCGAGGCGCTCATCACCGTCCTGGACTGGGTGGCGATCCTGTGCATCTTCGCGGGGGCCGCGCTCTCCCTGGTGGCCGGCGCGGGGCTGCTCCGTTTCCCCGACCTGCTCTCACGCATGCACACCGCGGCCAAGCCGCAGGTGCTGGGATTGTTGCTGGTGCTGGTGGGGATCGGGATCCGCCTGATTCCGGTGGAGACCGACGTGTTCAGCGTCGGGACGCTGTTCCTGGTGGGTTTCTTCCAGATGCTCACCATCCCGGTCGCGGGGCACATCGTGACCCGGCTGGCCGACCGGACCGAGCGCATCGACGCGGGCACGGTGCTGCGCCACGAGATGGCGGAGCACATCGAGGCCAGGCGCGCCGCCGAGAAGAACCGCTAGGACTCCGCCCCGAGGACACCCGCTCCTCGGGACCCCGTGTCGGGCTCGGACGGCCGTGGGAGGACGCCCGGTCGGCCGTCCCACCCTCCTACCCGTCCGCGAGTGCGGCCAGGGCCACCATCATCGCCACCCGGGCCTCGGGGTCGTCCAGCCGCAGGTCCACCACCGTTCCCATCCGACGTAACCGGTACCGCACCGTGTTGGGGTGCAGGTCCAGCAGCTCCGCCGTCCTTCCGAGGTCGCCGTGCGAGTACAGCCAGGTGCGAAGGGTCCGGATGTGGTCGGTGCCGTACTCGGCGTCGTTGCGCACCAGGTCCGCCACCGGGTTGCGGGTGGGCATCCGCCCGCTCTCGGCGACCAGTCGCAGCCTGCGCAGCAGCACGGAGTGCCAGGCCTGGTCGTAGACCACCGCGTCCGCCTTCTCCGGTGCCTGCGCGTGCAGCGTCAGGCACTCGTCCGCCTCCTGTCTGCTGGCCGGCAGGCTCGCGGCGCCGGCCACACCGCCCACACCGGCGACCAGGCCAGGGCTCTCGGGCAGACCGCGCATCGTCGAGCGGACCCACTCCACCGCCGGCGTGGGATCGGCCCCGCAGGGCAGGACGGTGTACACCGTGGTGCCCAACAAGGTGCTGCGTCCTGGACGCGACCACCCGAAACCCGTGGTGACCTGCTCGAACAGTTGCAGGATCGAGGCCTCCGGCTCGGCGCTGGCCCTGGCCTGGAAGGCGATCACCCGCAGGTCGGAGGAGAGCAGTCCGATCCGCCCGGCCGCCTGCACCGGATCGGCCGAACCCTCCAGCAGGTCGATCACCGACTCCGACTCCACCTGTCTTTCCAGGTCACTGCTGACCCTGGCCCGCAACATGTGCAGACCGACCGTGTGCGCCCCCTCCCGCAGTGCCCGTGAGCGCTCCGCCCCCAACGGGGCGTCGCACACGGCCCACAGCGACCCCAGGAGTTCCCGGCCCACCCTGATGGGCGCGGCGGTGCGCCCGCCCATGCCGAGCTCGGGTATCCCCGGAACGAACCACGGCTCGGTGGCCGTCACCAGCCGGGCGAAGACCCCGTCGACCTCGAGCCGGTCCCGGACCTCGGGAGGGACCGTCCTGTCCACGAGTGTCCGGCGCCGCACCCCGTCGGTGTCCGCCTGTGCCGCCGAGTAGGCGACCACACGTGAGGAGCGGTCCTCGATGGTGACGGGACCCCCGACCTCGGCGGCGATGGTGTCGGCGAGGGCGAACAGGTCGCTGGGACCGCGTCCGGCCTCGGTCTCGCGCCCCTCCAGGACCAGTGCGTAGACGACGCCGGACACCTGACTCCACGTCACGTCGGGTTCCACGATCAGCAGGGCCAGCCCACCCGACTTGAGGCGTTCACGCACCTCGGCGTCGGGTTCGGTCGCGGAACGGACGATGACGACGGTCGCCCGAGCCCGCTCGGCCAGGCGCACGGCCTCCTCCGCCGATTCCACGCCCACGGCCAGGAGCGCGTCGCCCAGGGGCGGCGCCTCGTCGAGGGGGTCGTACATGGCGACGCTGCGTAGTTCCCGGCGACGTAGTCGTTCCGAGCCGATCAGTCGGGCTCCGTATCCGCCAAGGACGTTGACGAGCCGGTCCAGGTGGATCACGGTGCCCCT
>CALGOD010000544.1 GCA_937957845.1 uncultured Nocardiopsis sp. | reverse complement strand
CGTACACGTACTCGTGCTCACCGTCCTTGCCCGGGACCAGCGTGTTGGTGTGCGAACCGCAGTCCGTGCGCACCGCGGCCACGTACTGCGGATTCGCCTTGTCGGAGAGGTCGAAGATCCGCAGACCCTCGAAGCCGTCGGGATCGGTGACCGACACCGCTGAAGCACCGCACTCCTCGCTCGCCCGCGGGTAGTCGACCGAGAAGTACAGCAGGTCCCCGCTGACCGACACGTCCCCCTGGCTACCGGGACACAGGACCGTGGAGATCAGCCGGGGCTCCGCTGGCCGGGAGATGTCGTAGACGGCGAAGCCGTGGTAATTGCCGACGATGACGTGGTCACCGGTGAAGGCCAGGTCGGAGTTGTAGGCGGCGGGACCGCCCAGGGCCTCGGCTTTGGGCAGGTGTGCCACGTGCTCGATGCCCCCGCCCGTACTCACGTCGTCATCGACCCGCATTCCGGTGGTGAGCATGACCGTGACCAGCAGGGGCACGGCCCCGAGCACACCCCGGCGGAGCCGTCTCCCGTTCCCTGACACCATCTCGCCCCCACCCCCGCGAACACGAATCGCATCCTATTGGCTACTTTGTGTTCTACTCCCCCTCTGCGTGAGCGCACCAGACGAAACGCCGGGAAAGGACATCCCACGCCACGAAAGACATACGCCTCGCAGGAGCCCAAAGACCATGCCTGACCAGGAAAGATGAAAGGAAACGGCGTCCTTCCGCCGACAGTACTGGACAAAGCGCAGGGGAAATGAGTAGAAAACCCGCAGGACGTTACCTTCAGGGACGCCCGCACCACGGACACCGCGGCCCGCCCGCGCCCACCCCACCGGAGGACACCTCGTGCGTCGCCTGGCACTCACGGCCGGAACCGCTCTCCTGTTGCTCGGGGTCTCGGCCTGCCCGGACGAGGACGCGCAGGGGTCGGCCAACGTCATCGCCCCCGGTGCACCGGGGGCGTCGTCCTCCCCCGCGACGGAGGAACAGATCGCCGCCCTGGCCGAGGAACAGGGCCACAACGAGGCCGACGTCATCTACCTGGTGAAGATGATCGGGCACCACGCACAGGCTCTGGAGATGACCGACCTGGTTCCGGAACGCTACGAGCGCGATGGCATCGAACGCATCGCCGACCGCATCGCCTCCGCCCAGGCACCGGAGATCACCGCCATGGAGAGCTGGTTGGAGGAGAACGTCTTCGGACCGGCCAGGGAGAATCCGGCCTACCAGAACTTCTGCGGGTTGGAGGGTGAGGGCGCACACCAGCACGGTCAGGGTGGTGACGCGCTCGCATGCGACCTGGACATCGACCACGACGACATGCCCGGCATGGCCTCCAAGGAGGAGATGGAGCAGCTGGCGCGGGCCGAGGGAGACGAGTTCGACCGGCTCTTCGTGGAACTGATGACGGTCCACCACGAAGGCGGCGTCACCATGGCGGAGGAGGTTCTGGCCGAGGGCAAGGACCAGACGGTGCTGAGGATGGCCAACGACGTGATCGCCGAGCAGAACGCGGAGATCGCGCGTATGGAAC
>CALGOD010000543.1 GCA_937957845.1 uncultured Nocardiopsis sp. | reverse complement strand
AATGCGATTGATCTTCGACCGTCTCGACCCCACCCCTGCCCCCACAGGAGCGTGGCCCAGCGGAACGCACCCTGCGATGGTGTGGACGAACGTGACCGATCCCGGTGACCCTGTCTCGGCCGTTCACGACCTCACGCCCCGGTTCGGCCCCCGAGTATGCGCTGCGCAGGTGCACAACGGTCCGCACGCCCACGACGCAACCAGCTACCTGACCGATGAGGTCACTGGTACGGCAATCGCTGAAGGGCTCGCCCATGGTTGACGGCCCACGGCGACTACTGCTGAGTACCGTTGTCTCCCGTCATCTACATGCCCCCGAGTGGGACCGACCTGAGCTGGTCGACGCCCAGCAGAAGATTGTGAACCTGTTCACCGGATCACTCGGATATGAGCACGCTGACGTACTGGGCAATAATCTGACCGCTAACAAGCTCAGGAACCGTCTCAGCACGTTTGTTCGCTCATCGGAGCGGCGTGAGGATGACCTGATCGTTATCTACATCAGCTGCCACGGTGAGATAGCCGAGAGCACCGGCGATCACATACTTCTCACTGGGGACAGTGATCCCAACGAGCTCAGTGACCCAGAAACCAGGATTGATACAACTGACCTGGCCAAACTGCTACTAGAGGGCACTCGAGTACGCAATCTGCTCCTCATTCTGGACACCTGCCACTCCGGCCAGGGTGCTCGCGGCTTACTCGGCGAGGTAAGCAAACGGATGGACCCAAGGTGGGGTCATCGCCCTGGCGGAGGTTTCGTGGTGATGCACTCGGCCCAGCCTTTTGAGGAGGCCTTAGCCGGAGCCCTCCCCCACCTACTGATGGAAGCTGTTAAGAGCATCTCCGACAAAGACCGGACCTTGGAGTCACTCTCTCTTGGATCCGTGGTGTCTCATATCAACGCCAACGAGTCCAAGCCCGGGCATCAGACCGTCGGCTGGTACCCCATAGGACTCACCGGTGAGGTTCCACCTTTCCTGGCTTTCCCCTCCCGTGACGCGCACGCAATTAAGAAAGATCAGAATCTCATTAGCGCAAAGCACTCAACCCCCAGGTGGGACCCCCCCGACCTAGAAGTCCAGCTCACCAACCAAACCCCGGTGCGCTGGACAGCAACACATGAAGCCTTGAGCCCTACGGGAGGAATAAACGAAATTATAGAATCCACACTAAACCCACAAGAGCAAGAAAGAGGAGAAATTAACGATGTCCGCAACGCCCTAATAAATCGACAAATAACCGAACATGAGACTGAGCTCGATATCTATCGAAATATAGTAAAAAAATTCTCCAGAAAAAGCCTCATCCATGCACTAAGGCACGCAACTAAGATAGAATTAATAACCCAAAGCGGCGTAAGATCCCCAATCTGGGAAACGAACCTGCATTATCGATTCATCGTGGACGGGCCCATTGAAGAACTCGAAGTCCGACTAGAGGAGGACAACGGTGATATTATATCAAAACACTTCTGGGACTCCTCTAGGACTTCCAATGACTTCTATCAGAGTCTTGTTCTTGCCGTACGGGACGCGGGAAGGGACCTAGGCGTTGGACTTAACGATCCAACCCACTCCGTACAAGACCTCTCTGAAATGCTTATCGAAGCTACGAATCACCGATCCCAAGAACTATTGGGGCACCGCCACTACCTACGCAAGATAATCGAGAGAAAAGACGGCTGGTATTTCACCGAAAATTATGTACTCCCAGCAGGAAATATCTGGTACAGAATAGATGTTTACCGACTTGGAGAAATGGACTGGGAAGAGCATTTAAACCAAAAGGGGTGGCACGCAACTTGGAACATTTCGTTTGCACGAACACTCTACAACATAAAACCGCGAAACAGCTGGAATAAATAATCCAAAATTAGATAGGTGATTTCAACGATCTTCTTGCAGCGGCGCCATGAGGAAACCCCAGTTCAGCCAGGGCGAACCCATGGACTGATCTGGGGTCGGTGGAGCAGTGTGGCTCCTGGTGTGCTCGCCGGTCCCGCTATGCGCGTGCGGGTTTGAGCATCGCGGCGGTGGCCTCGGCCGCTGCGCGTGCGACCTCGGGGAACACGGTCTGGTAGGTGTCCTGGGTGAAGTGTGTGGTGGCGTGTCCGAGTTCGCCGGAGACCACCTTCACATCCGCCCCCGCCGCCAAGGCGAGGGAGGCGGCGCCGTGGCGGAGCCCGTGCAGGTGGATCGGCGGCAACCCCGCCGCTTTGGCGATCCGGTTGAACCACCGGGTCACCTGCCCGGGGTGCCACCCCGACCCGTCAGGCTGGGTGAACACCAACCCCGTGTCGTTCCAGCCCTGCCCTGCTTGGAAGCGGGCTTCGGTTTGGAACTTCTTCCACGAGCGCAGGACCTTCACTGTGTCCTTGTCGAGGGTGATGGTGCGCTGCCCCGCCGCGCTCTTGGGCGTGGTCGTGGCCATCTTCCAGCCCAGGGTGACCACCTGGGTGCGGATGTCCACCTGCCCGTCGGTGAGCCGGGTGTTGGCCCAAGGAAGCCCGACTGCCTCTCCCCTACGTAGGCCTTTGACGGCGATGAGGTGGAACAACGGGAACAGCCAGGTGTACTTCCTGGCGTGGGTCAGGAAGGTGATGGTCTGCTCTGGGGTCCACACCATCACCTCCCCCGGCACGATTCCGTCCACCTGCCACTGGCGCACCCGATCCGGTGTCCATACCAGCGGCCTAGTGCGCGGGCACGAGGGCAGCCGCACGTGGGAGGCGATGTTCACGCTCACGGGCAGATCCGGGCGGCGCACCGCCTCCGCCAACGCGCTGCGCAAGGTGGCGCGGATGCGGTGTTTCGTGGACAGGCTGATCACCCGCTTTCCCTTCACCGAGGCCCGCACCTTCGCATCCTCGGACTCCCGGCATTCCAGGATGTGGGCGTTTTGTTCTTCGATCTGGGCGAACATCTGCTCCACCTGCCAGGAGGTGAGTTTGTCCAACCTGGTCCGGCCCAGGTGGGGAACCAGGTGGTTGCGGATGTGTCCGTCGTAGGACAGGCGGGTCTTCTCCGCCAGGTCGGGTTTGCCCTCCAGCCATTCGGTGAGCCAGACGGCGAGGGTGGGCACCTGTTCCCGCATCCGCATCCGCACCCCCGCCCCGATGCGGCGTTTGACCTCCGCCACCTCCGGCAGGCGGTGCCGACCCCGTAGCGCGCTCTGGATCAGGTCGGCGACCTGCACCTCCACGTCCGGTTCACCCTCGGCCAAGCCGATGAGCACCTTGAGGTGGTCCAGGTTCCGTTGGGCCTCTTCCTGGGAGCTCAAGCCTCCGCGCCGGGCCTGGCGGCGGCGCCCTTCGGTCGTGCGGGGCAGTTCCAGTTGGAAGCCCCACTCGCCGTGCCGGGGGTTCCAGCCGCCTTCTTCTCGGCGTAGCTTCGGGCACTTCGCTCCCAGAAGTTTGCCGGTGGCCTGGTCGCGGCAGCCGCAGCGTTTGAACACCGACCCATCATGAGAAGCCATCTATGACTCCTTCTCCTGTGTGTGGTCACTGCGCGCACCACACCCGCATCCACAACAGTGGGTGCGGGGAAGATCGAGGCCCAGGTGGGCCAGGATCCCGGCAGTGGGCACCACCCACGCCTTGCCCGTCCGATGCGCAGGCACCGGAAAGGCACCTTGGCGCAGGAGGCGGTAGGTGGTGGTGCGGCCCAGGCCGAGCATCCGCCCCGCCGTCACCGGATCCAATGCCACCGGCAACGAGCCCACCTCATCCAGCGTGATCCGAGGGTTCACACCCACCTTGCCCACCTCCCCACCACTATTGACCTGCACGTTCGCGGTGCGCGGCCCCGCGTGCTGCGGGGCACCACGCATCCACGCTCGACCTCGCCGAGAAGTGCAAGCGGATTGATCAACAACCCCACCGGATTTTTCCTCCGCCTCAAACCGCGATCCGATATCGGATGGTTTGTCGTTTTCGCTGTTCGTGGCCACCAGCGGCCCCCTGTGGGCTTGAGCTCTTGGGTTCGGCGCTGCGGGCGTGACTGGGTTTGCCGGGGCGGTGTGGGGGCACACAGGCCCCACACCGCCCCCGCCCCGGCTCCCTGTGTTAGTCGGGGCGCCGGTGGCCGGTGGCGGCCAACCAGGCCCGATAGGAGACCGCGACCCGCTCCGGAATCGCCACCACCCGATACCGCCCCGCCCCCACCACGCGCTCGACCAGGTAGTGACCGCCCTCCCAGGCGGGCATCCGCCCCAACCGGGCCCCGGCCTCGGCCACCTCCCCCACCGCCACAGCCTCGTCATCGGTGAGCGGGAAGTAGGTCACGTCCACACTCGTGTACCGGCTGATGGGCAGCTCGGGGTGGGCTTGGAGGAAGTCGGCCAACGCGCGCATGTCCCCGATGATCCGCGCCCGCAGCTCCGGCCCCGCCGCGTCGGTGAAGAACACCTCCCCCGGCTCTTCGGGATCGGCCCCGGTACGGCTTTCGCGGTCCTGCTGGACGTCGGTGTTGTGTTCGTCGTTGTGCTCCTTCACGCCGCGATGCTCCCTTCCTGCCCGACCGGGATGGGGTTGGTGAAGACCAGGGCGGCCTCGTGCTGGATCACGTGCACCGGCCGGCCTTCCTTACGCAGCCGTTTGGTCTCGATGAGCTGGAAGAACGAGGTGCGCGAGACCACCTCCCCGTCGCGCAGCGCGCACAACAGCGCCGCGCACCGGTCGATCTGTACCAACCCCGCCCGCCGTCCGGCCTCGGCCACTTGGCCGGGGAAGTCCACCAGTTGCCCGTCCTTGCGGTAGGGGCGGGTGGTGACCACCACCACCCCG
>CALGOD010000542.1 GCA_937957845.1 uncultured Nocardiopsis sp. | reverse complement strand
TGCTCGACCACGTCCACACGCTCCTTTTCCGACAGCGGCCTCAAGGGAGCGACCACGACGGTGTCGGACTCGGTCGTCCAGGTCGCGGCGACACGGCCGTCGACCAGCACCACGCGCTCACCGGCGACCGAGAGGCCACGGTGGGCGTCGTCGACGATCCGGCCGCGGTGGTGATAGCCGAGGACGGCGTTGTCGAACGCGGGCAGGAAGCGCACGGGGGCGGGAGTGCCGGGGTCGGGACGTGGCGCCCGGGGAAGGTCCAGCAGCTCCCGGCCCCGTGCGTCCCGGAAGGAGACCAGTTCCCCGCGTACCGCGGCCACGGCGGACGGCAACCCGGAGAGACCACACCAGGAGCGAAGGTCGGTCGAGGTCGCAGGGCCGTACGCGGCGAGGTAGCGCCGCACCAGGGTCCGGCCGACCGGGTCGGAGCCGTCCGGGGCGGGCGGGGCGATCTCCCGGCCGAGCCAGGAGGAGAGCAGGACATTGCGCACCCCGCCCTTGGCACGCCACAGCCCACGCGGAGGCGTCTGCGCGACGGGGAGCAGGGCGGGGACCAACATCTCGCCCAATGCCCTCCTCCTCGGAGCGGGTGGGTCGCCGGCGACGGCCCGCACCAGTTCGCCCATCGTGCGGGGCTCTCCGTCGGCCACCACGGCCAGGCCCGCGGAGGCGAGTTCGTCCAGGTCCACGTCCTGGAGCTCTCGCCGATGGGCCCCGAGGGTCCGCTGGAGCAGCATGGAGTCGAAGCGGGTCCGCCAGGCGAGGACGTCCTCGGCCGTGAGCAGGTGCACGGTACGGCGCATGAGGTGGGTGCGCACCAAGCGCCGACCGATCAGCGGCTCGGACAGCTCCGACGGTGTGAAGGCGCGCAGCCGCGACCAGAGCCCGACGAACGGTTCCTGCGGCTCCTGGGCCTGGAGGCCGCAGAGGTGCGCCACGGCCTCGGGGACCGCCATGTCCGCGGGTTCGAGCAGCAGCTGACGTGCGAGTGTGGCGCGGTTGAGCGCTCGATCGTCCAGCACGGTCATGCCGGCACCGCCTCCCCCGTGCCGGTGGTACGGGCTCGCGTTCTCACGGGGGCTCCTCCTTCGTGCGGGGGCGGGTCCGATCCGTCCGGTGGACCGACCCGGACCACGATGACAGCAAAGTAGGTCAGGGAGTGTCCTTCTCACGTTTCCAAGGCAAGGTGGCGGGAACTCCAGGGCCACCGGTGCCCGAGAGCTCCACGGGTTCGACGGACGCGGCGGCCGACCGGAGTGATCCCCGCCCCAGAGGCTGGTGCCCCCGACGTCGCTTAACTACACTAAAAGAGTAGGTTTTATGTGGAATGCTCGACCGCTCCACGGACACCCCGTCGAATCCATCCCCTGAGGGCGCCGCGGCGCCCGGAGACCGAGAAGGACATGAACGACACATCCTCTTCCTCCACACCCCGATCCGCCCCCGTGCGACCGGGGCCCCGACTCAGCGAGGACTGGGCCGCCACCGTCATCGGCTTGGCCCTGCTCCTGCTGTCCCTGGCCGGAGTCATCCCCGTGGGGCTGGTCCCGTGAGCGAGCAGATCTCCGACAGGAACCTCCCGACCACCGAGGGCTTCGCGCCCCCTGCAGCCGACGATGCGCGGAGCACCGTTTCCCTCTGGTCCTGGACCGCGCTCGGCCTGGCGGTCGTCCTGAGCCTGTCCGCCACCACACGCTTTCTGGAGTCCGCGGTTCCCGAGGCGGCGGCGGGTACCGGCCTCGCCGGGTTCGCCGAGGCGGTCGAGTATCCCGTCTACGCGATTCTCCTGGGTCTGCTCGGCAACCTGATCCTGGGACTGCTCGGCCTGCGCGACAGGCTGGCCTCGGCCTTCAGGACCGAGTTCTTCATCAAGACCGGCCTGGTCCTGCTGGGCTCGACCGTTCTGTTCGACGTCATCGTCCGCGCCGCCGGACCTGCGGTCCTCCAAGCCCTGTTCCTGGTCACCTCGGTGTTCCTGTTCGCCTGGTGGATCGGTGGCAGGCTCGGCCTGGACGACCGGTTGCGCGCCTTGCTGGCCTCCTCGGTGGCGGTCTGCGGTGTCAGCGCGGCGATCGCCGCAGCCGGCGCCGTACAGGCCAGGAGGGAACAACTGGCCTATACCGCCGGACTGGTCGTCCTGTTCGCGGTCCCCTCGATCTTCCTACTGCCCTGGCTGGTCGAGGTGTTCGGACTCAACAATGCCCAGGCCGGAGCCTGGATCGGCGGCAACATCGACACCACCGCTGCGGTGGCGGCCTCCGGTGCGATCGTGGGTGAGGAGGCCCTGCAGATCGCCTCCATCGTCAAATCCACCCAGAACGTTCTCATGGGTGTGGTGGCGGTAGCGCTCACCGCCTACTTCGCCTTCAAGGTCGCCCCCGCGGGCGATGGGGCCACCGCCGAACGTCCGGGGCCGCGTGTTCTGTGGGACCGCTTCCCCAAGTTCGTGCTGGGCTTCCTCCTCGCCTCGGTGGTGGCCACCCTGTGGACGAACAACGCTCCTGCGGACGCCCAGGCGGGGCTG
>CALGOD010000541.1 GCA_937957845.1 uncultured Nocardiopsis sp. | reverse complement strand
CCGAAGTGACAACCTCCCGATCTCTTCATTGAACCTTCACTTCGGTGTCGTAGTCCGCCCACGCCGCAAACCTGGTGACACCGCAACTGATTCTCGCCACCGAGACGAAGGAGCCACGCGACAGGAACCGAAAACGAGCGTCACACACGGTGGCGGGCGCTGGATGCGCGAGTCGTCGCCCGCTACCGGGACCGCTGGTCCATCACCACCACCGACCCTCTTGGGCCACAGGTGGAGGAAGGTCTCAGGGGGACGATTACAGCGCCGCAGGCGCGGCGCTAACCACGATGCGGGCCGCCACACGTGACGGGCGAGTCCTCGTCACGGCGTCGGAGCATAAGCATGAACCCGAGCTCGCTTCTGCGGAGCGCCTCGCCCAAGCTCGCGAGAGGCTCTCCCCGGCGACAGCAGCAGGGCCGTTAACGTCGGCGGGACCACCCGCCCACCCGCGGTGCCCCCAGCCGCGGCGGTCGCCAGCTGTAACCCACCGATGGCTCGTCGGGACCGCCTGGCTGGCCCTTGAAGCGCGGGATGAGCAGCCATCAGGCTTGCGACTTTCCCGGGTTTGTGGACAGATTCGCAGTGGTTTTTAGGTCGCTTCGCGCGTAGTTTCGGCATGAAATCCAATGTGGTTGCCACGCACGCCGACGCCACCAGGCTCGACATCCACGACCTGGTGCGGATACTCAACGAGAACGTGGGCACCTCGGTCGTGCAGGCGATGACCGGCACCAAAGACCGGGGCCAGCCCGCCAGGTGGCCCGCCCCGACGGCCCCGAGCCGCGTCTGAAGACCGTCAACCAGCTGCGACTGGGCTACCGCGTCTGGCACCTTATGGCGCAGGCGGAAGGGCCTGACGTCGCCCTGACCTGGCTGGTAGGCGCCAACCCGCGCCTCGGGGAGACGACCCCCGTTTCCGCGGTGCGCGACCTCAAGAGCGCCGAGGTCATCGGCGCCGCCTTGGCCTTCATCGACGGCTCCCCGGCGGCGTGAGCACCGCTCCACGTGCCCGGGTTTGTCCCCGCACCGGGGCTCTATCTCGTTCCGCACGCCGGACAGGACGGGTGGCGCGTCGCCCAGGAGCGTTACACCCGCTCGGGCGAGATCCTGGCCGTGCGCGTCAACGAGCACGTCGGACCGCTCCCTGCGGAGCTGCCCGACCGGCGCGGCCGCGCTTCGACACCATCGGGCGCACCGTCTATTTCGCCGAGCGGGCCACCACCGCGTTTCTCTAGGACTTCCGGGCCGCCCGAGTCGCCCTGCAGGCCCGACGCTGACGCCATCGGCATGAGCGTGGAGGACTAGGGCGTGTCTCCCAACCGTGAGCTGAGGGTCGCGGGAGGGTGGCCGGGTGAGTCGTTACCGGGTTTTCACTGATGAGCAGTGGGAGCGAATCGAGCCGCTGCTGCCGAGCAACGAGGGCAAGGTGGGGCGTCCCTACGGTGATCACCGCACCGTGGTGGAGGCGATCGCCTACCGCTACCGCACCGGGATCCCGTGGCGGGATCTTCCCCGGGAGGTGTTCGGGCCGTGGCAGACGGTGTGGAAGCGGCACAAGAAGTTCGCCTATGACGGCACCTGGGACCGGGTCCTTGCCGAACTGACCGCCCAGGCCGATGCCCAGGGCGAGGTGGACTGGGTGATCTCGGTGGATGCCACGATCAACCGAGCCCATCAGCACGCAACGAACACCACCCGCCCCGAGGGCCACACAGGGGGCCGGATCGAATGACACGAATCTGGGCCTCGGCAGTGTCCACAGCGAGCCGGCCGATCACGGCATCGGGCGCTCCCGCGGCGGGCTGACCAGCAAGATCCATCATGCCGTCGACGGGCGCGGACGGCCCCTGGCGGTACTGGTCACCCCTGGCCAAAGCCACGACGGGCGCGCGCTGGAAGTGGTGCTGGGCCTGATCAAGGTCCCGCGCACCACCGGCGGCCGGGCCCGTACCCGCCCCGATGCAGTGCTGGGTGACAAGGCCTACTCATCGCGCGCCAACCGCACCATGCTGCGCAAGCGCCGCATCCGCACGGTGATCCCCGAGCCGGCCGACCAGCAGGCCAACCGCAAACGACGCGGCTCCCGTGGCGGGCGGCCACCCAACTTCGACGCCGACCTGTACAAGCAGCGCAACGTCGTCGAACGCTCCTTCGCCCTGCTCAAGCAGTGGCGCGCACTGGCCACCCGGTATGACAAGCACGCCACCATCTACCGCGGCGCCGTCGTCATCGCCGCAATCCTCACCTGGCTACGCAGTTAGGAGACACGCCCTAGGCGGCGCGCTGGTTCTCGCCGTCGGCGGGCGGGGCCGCGACGTCCTCGGTG
>CALGOD010000540.1 GCA_937957845.1 uncultured Nocardiopsis sp. | reverse complement strand
CGCGGATGGGCCCGCACCAGGCGGTAGCGGGGCAGGGTGACCTCCGGATCCCCCAGGTAGTCCTGGAGCACCAGACGGGCGGCGGCGAACACCGTGGTCAGCGGCTCGTCCGGGGACGCCCTCAGGTAACCGGCCACGGTGGAGAACAGCTCGTCGTGCCCGGCGAAGAGGATGTCCTCCTTGGAGCCGAACCTGCGGAACAGGCTGCGGCGGCTCACCCCGCCGTCGGCGGCGATCTGGTCCATCGTCGTGGCCTCGAACCCGTTCTCGGTGAACAGCCGCACCGCGGCCAGAACCACCTCCCGAGTGGGCACACGCGGTTGGCCTCCCCGACCTCCCGACCGCTCCATCGGTCCACCCCTCTTCACCCCGGTCCCACGAAGCTATCCGACCTCGTCGGTGTACATCACCACTTCCACCCCTTACCCTGGCACTAGATGCCATAAAAAGGCACCCGGTGCCAGACACCGAGAGGGGCCTCCGGAAGGGACGCGAGATGAGCGACTTCGACCTGTTCACCACCACCGAGGAACACGAGGAGCTGCGCGCCGCCGTGCGCTCCGTCGCCGAGGACAAGATCGCCCCGCACGCGGCGGAGGTCGACGAGAAGAGCGCCTTCCCGCAGGAGGCACTGGAAGCCCTGGTCGCCACGGACTTCCACGCCCCCCACATCGCCGAGGAGTACGACGGCGTGGGCGCCGACGCCCTGGCCACCTGCATCGTCATCGAGGAGGTGGCACGCTCCTGCGCCTCCTCCTCCCTGATCCCCGCGGTCAACAAACTCGGCACCATGCCGCTCATCCTGGGCGCCTCCGACGACGTCAAGCGTCGCTACCTTCCCGAGGTGGCCAGTGGCGAGGCGATGTTCTCCTACGGACTGTCCGAGCGCGAGGCCGGATCCGACACCGCGAGCATGCGCTCCCAGGCCCTCCCCGACGGAGACGGCTGGGTCCTCAACGGACAGAAGTCCTGGATCACCAACGCCGGGGTGAGCAAGTACTACACGGTGCTGGCGGTGACCGACCCCGAGGGTGCGCGCGGTCGCAACATCTCGGCCTTCGTGGTGCACGCCGACGACGAGGGCTTCACCCTGGGCGAGCCCGAGCGCAAGCTCGGCATCAAGGGCTCCCCCACCCGCGAGCTGTTCTTCGACAACGTGCGCCTGCCGGGTGACCGCATCGTCGGAGCCCCCGGCGAGGGCCTCAAGATCGCCCTTCGCACCCTGGACCACACCCGCGTCACCATCGGCGCGCAGGCCGTCGGCATCGCCCAGGGCGCCCTCGACCAGGCCGTGGCCTACGTCAAGGAGCGCAAGCAGTTCGGCAAGCACATCGCCGACTTCCAGGGTGTGCAGTTCATGCTCGCCGACATGGCGATGAAGCTGGAGACCGCCCGCCAGATGGTCTACGTGGCCGCCGCCAAGTCCGAGCGCGGTGACGAGGACCTGCCCTTCTACGGAGCCGCGGCCAAGTGCTACGCCTCCGACGCCGCGATGGAGATCACCGTCGACGCGGTGCAGCTCCTGGGCGGCGCGGGCTACGTGAAGGACTTCCCGCTGGAGCGCATGATGCGCGACGCCAAGATCACGCAGATCTACGAGGGCACGAACCAGATCCAGCGCATGGTCATGGCCCGCCAGCTGCTGAAGTAAGCCCCCGAGAACACGAAAAGGCCCTGCTCACGGCCAGTCTCGACAGAGAGGCGAGTCGTGAGGCGGGGCCTTTTCGCGTGGTGTGTTCGTGGGGGTCGTGGGGGTCGTTCCTTAGGGCCATCCCCGCGTGCGCGGGGAGCACGACCGCATCCTGTCCGTCATCACGGCGACCGGAGGACCATCCCTGCGTGCGCGGGGAGCACGCCATCTGC
>CALGOD010000539.1 GCA_937957845.1 uncultured Nocardiopsis sp. | reverse complement strand
CCTCCGCCAGCCCGGTGAACTCCAGGACGCCCTGGGCGTAGCGCTCCTCCTCGGCACGAGCGGCCTCGGCCCGGCGTGCCCGCGCACGCTCGGCGCTGTCGTCGTGTCCCAACAGTTCGGCGGCCTCGTCCAGGAGCGGTACGTCCTCGACCGTCCACGGTGACTCAGGGGAGCGGGCCAGCTCAGCGCACGCACCCGAGTCCAGCCCCGCCCTCTCACCGACCCGCGCCAGCGCCTCGGCGTCGGCGAACAGCTCACGCAGCAGCCGCTGCGCGCTCAGGTGCGGCCACAGTGCGTCGATGGCCTCGCGCACCGGATCCTCGTGCCAGAGCCGCTCCCCGACGAAGGGCAGGTCCTCCTCGTCCACCGGACGGCCCAACGACTCGCCCTCGGCCCGGGCCAGCTCCGCCAACAGGGTGTTCACCACGTACTTGCGTGCGGCGTTGTGCGGCAGACGCAGGCCCCGCGCGGTGCGCAGCACCTGCTCGCACCGCGCCCCGGGCACGGTGAGCACCCCGGCGTCGACCTCCACGATCAGATCCGGGGTCCCGAACGCCTCGGCGGGCGTACGTCGACGGTCGACCACGGCCTCGCGCACCAGGTCGACCATCCGCGGCGCGCCCTTGACCTCGGCGACGGCGTGCGGGTCGTGCGTGTGGGCCTCCACCCCCGGGAACAGTTCTCCGACCGTGCGCATGACCACGTCGGTCTCCCCCAGGGAGGGCAGTACGTCGCTCACATAACGCAGGAACGCCGGGTTGGGGCCCACCACCAGCACCCCGCGCCGCTCCAGCACGTCGCGGTGGGTGTAGAGCAGATAGGCGGCCCGGTGCAGGGCCGCGACGGTCTTGCCGGTGCCCGGACCTCCCTGGACCACGAGCACCCCGGCCAACCGGGCACGGATGACCCGGTCCTGCTCCGCCTGGATGGTGGCCACGATGTCGCCCATCCGGCCGGTCCGTTCCCGACGCAGTGACGCCAACAGGGCGGCCTCCCCGACCAGTTGGCGACGGTCGCTCTCGCTCAGACCATCGGGGTCGAAGACCTCGTCGTCGAGCCCGATCACCCTGCGGCGGCGTACTCGCAGGTGGCGGCGTCGGGTGAGTCCGTGCGGGTCGCCGGGGGTGGCGGCGTAGAACGGTCGGGCGGCCGGGGCCCGCCAGTCCACCAGGATGGTCTCGTGCTCGGCGTCGCGCAGCCCGATCCGGCCCACGTAGCGGGTCTCGGGCTCTTGCCCACCGTTCCCGTCGCCGTGGACGAGGTCGATCCGGCCGAAGCACAGACCCTCCTCGACCGAGGCCAGCTGCGCCTGGCGGCGTGCCTGCTCATAGGAGCGCGTCTCCCGTTCCACGATGGCCGCGAAGCCTCCGCGCTCCTGCAGGTGGGCCGCGGCGAGCCGGTCGGCGGTGCGTTCGCGCAGGGTGTCCAGCCGCTCGTACATCGTGCTGACCCGCGCCTGCTCCACAGACGTGGCGGCCGACGCCGCGTCCTGGGCGCCGGTTTGACGGAACTCCATCGTCTTGTTATCATCCTTACATTGGGTTTTTTGTGAGCAATTTCTAGAAGTGATGAAGGGCTCCGAAGCCTAGCACAGCCCCGCGCGCCCCCGCGAGCGCGATGTCACCCCCTTCCCCGCCTCCGCGGAGTGCTTTCGCTTCCAGACATCCTCCCGTCCCGCTTTTTCCGGACCGGTCTCCCGTCGTGTTCGTCGCCGTGCCCATGAGGCGAAGGGTGGGAACGGTCGAGCCCTC
>CALGOD010000538.1 GCA_937957845.1 uncultured Nocardiopsis sp. | reverse complement strand
TCAACGCCGCCGAACCGTACGCCCTCGCCCGCTTCTGGGCCTTCGTGCTGGGAGGCGAGCCGGTGGCCAGGGACGATGGCTGGGCACTGGTGGAAGGCGGGGAAGGGCGGCCCCGGCTGTCCTTCCAACCCGATCCCGCGCCCAAGGCCGAGCGCAACCGCGTCCACCTGGACGTACGGGTGGACGACGTCTCCGCCGCCACCGAGGCGGCCGTGGCCGAAGGTGCCCGCCGGAGGGGCGATCCGGTCACCGACGCCCAGGGGACCTTCCAAGTGCTGTTCGACCCCGAGGGCAACGAGTTCTGTCTGGTGAGTCCCGCCGAGCGCTGAGGCACCCCGGACGTCATGGGTGCGGAGCCCCGGCGGTTGTTCACCACCGGGGCTCCGCGCCGGCTCCTCGGGGCGGTGACCCGGGAGGTCCCGGCGGCTCGGGTTCTTCTCATGCCGCCGCCGAAGGCGCCCCCGGTGGTTGTTCACCACCGGGGACGCCCCATGTCGACTCGTCGACGAGGTCACTCGCCGACGCGGTCGTTCCTCCCCAAGGCGACGAACCTACTCGTCGCCCTTGGCGACCAGGGTGAGCACGTCGTAGGTGGCCACCGTCTGGCCGTCCTGGTCGGTCACCAGGGCGTCCCAGCGCACCTCGCCGTAGTCGGCGTTGGTGCGCGGGGTGATCTGCTTGGCGGTCAGGGTGACCCGGATGGTGGTGTCCTCCTTCACCGGCGTGAGGAAACGCAGGTTGTCCACACCGAAGTTGGCGAGCACCGGGCCCGGGTTCGGCTCCACGAACAGGCCCGCGGCCAGTGACACCACCAGGTAGCCGTGCGCCACGATCCCACCGAACAGCGGGTTGGCCGCGGCGGCCTCCTCGTCGGTGTGCGCGTAGAACGTGTCACCGGTGAACTCGGAGAAGTGGTCGATGTCGGCGCGGGTGATGGTGCGCTCCGCGGACTGGATGGTGTCGCCGATCCGCAGCTGGGAGAGGTCCTTGCGGAACGGGTGCACCTCCTCGACGTTGCGCTTCGATCCCGTGGTCCAGTGGCCGGTGATCGCGGTGACCATGTCCGGGGAGGCCTGCACGGCGGTGCGCTGCATGTGGTGCTTGACGCCGCGCACGCCACCGAGCTCCTCGCCGCCGCCGGCGCGGCCCGGACCACCGTGCACCAGGACGGGGAGCGGGGATCCGTGGCCGGTGGACTCCTTGGCGTCGTCCCGGTTGAGCACCAGGATGCGTCCGTGCCAGGGCGCCAGGCCCAGGACGACCTCGCGCGCCACGTCGGGGTCGTTGGTGACCACCGAGCCGACCAGGCTTCCGCTGCCGCGCGCGGCCAGCTCCACGGCCTCGGCGACACCGTCGTAGGTGATCACGGTGCTGACCGGGCCGAAGGCCTCCACCTCGTGCGGCTCTTGGGCGTCGGCGCCGGCACGCAGCAGGATCGGCGACATGAACGCGCCGGACTCGGCGTCGGCGCCGACCACCTCCACGTTCTCGGGGTCGCCGTAGACGATCTCACCGGTGGAGCTCAGCGCCTTGACGGCCTTACGGACCTCCTCGCGCTGGTCGAGCGAGACCAGGGCGCCCATCCGCGCCTCCGGGTGGTCGGCCGCGCCCACCACCACCTTGGACAGACGGTCGGTCAGAGCGCCGATGACGGCGTCGGCCTTCTGCTCGGGCACGATGATCCGGCGGATGGCGGTGCACTTCTGTCCGGCCTTGACGGTCATCTCGGTCACGACCTGCTTGACGAACAACTCGAACTCGGGGTCCTCCTCGGACACGTCCGGGCCCAGGATCGAGCAGTTGAGGGAGTCGGCCTCGACGTTGAGCTGTACGCCGCCGCTGACCACGTTCGGGTGGTTGCGCAGGATGGCGCCGGTGGCGGCGGAGCCGGTGAAGCCCACGATGTCCTGCGGGCCCAGGTTGTCGAGGAGCCCCTTGTGGCTGCCGACGAGAAGCTGGAGGGAACCCTCGGGCAGGAGCCCCGACTCGACCATCCGTCGCACGACCGCGACGGTGAGGTAGGCGGTCTGCCCAGCGGGCTTGACGATGCTCGGCATCCCGGCGAGGAAGGCCGGGGCGAGCTTCTCCAACATGCCCCACACGGGGAAGTTGAAGGCGTTGATCTGCACGGCCACACCCGGGCGGGAGGTGTACACGTGCTGACCGACGAAGGTGCCCTGCCTGCTGAGAGGCTCCAGGGGACCGTCCAGGATGACGGTGGAGTTGGGCAGCTCACGGCGGCCCTTGCTGGAGAAGCTGAAGAGGGTGCCGAAGCCGCCGTCCACGTCCACGGCGGTGTCACGCTTGGTCGCACCGGTCCGGTACGAGAGCGCGTAGAACTCCTCCTTGTGCTCCATCAGGTGCTTGGCGACCTCTTTGAGGAGGTTGGCCCGCTGGTGGAAGGTGAGCGCGCGCAGCGCGGGCCCGCCGACACGACGTGCGTAGTCCACCATCCCGGCGATGTCGGGGCCGTTCGCCGAGATGCGGGCGACGGTCTCGCCGGTGTTCGCGTCGGCGAGGGGCGTGCCTTCGTCCGCAGGGGTGAACCACGCACCCTGCGCGTAGCTCTGCAGTGTTTCAGACACCTGACGGTCCTCTCCTCGGATGGTCGGTCTCTTGCCGAACAGTATTACAGACCGATCGGTCAGTAAATAGTGTCTGGAGGGAGGAACCCGCTTTCACCTGCGTTTTTCACCTCAGAAGGCCGCGTGCGACTCCCCCGTGCCGCCGTGAGCGGGCGGGAGTGCCCACGGCCGACGCCGCCCGTGCGGGGAAGGGTCGTGGCCGCCCCGGCGCGTCGACGGCCACGACGGGAAGTCGACAAGTCGCTATGTCGACATTCACGAACGAGTCACGTCGTGACCAGGGGCGTCACCGGGTCAAGGCCAGGACCTCCGCACCGGGAAGGCCGGCGAGCAGCTTGCCGGGGACCAGGAGCTTGGAGCGGCGCACCCCGCTTCCCACGACCACCTCGTCCTCGGCGACGACCGTCTCGTCCACCAGGACGGGCCAGTCCTCCGGCAGACCGAACGGCGTGATGCCGCCGTACTCCATGCCGGTCAGCCCGGTGGCCTCCTCCATGGGAGCGAAGGAGGCCTTGCGGGCTCCCAGGTGGCGGCGGACGACGCCGTTGACGTCCGCACGCCGGGTGGCCGGCACCACGCAGGCCGCGTAGGACACCTCACCGCCGCGCCTGGCCGCGACCACCACGCAGTTCGCGCTGGTGCTCAGGGGCATTCCGTACCGCTCGCAGAAGGCGGCCGTGTCCGCCAGGGCGGGATCGATCTCCGCCACCCGTGCCTCGTCGAGCCCCCGTACCGCCGCGAGCACCGGCTCGGCCAGCAGTTCCGGGTGGTGGTCCGCGCGCACCCAGTTCAGTTCACCGGACATGGCATACCTCGCTGTCGTCGAAGTCAGGGAAGGGCTCCCCGCGCGAGAGCGCGGAGGAGGGATGTGTCCCCAGGTTAGGTCGTGTTTTTTGAATCATTCCGGGCTCGCGTCCACCAGGCTGCCTCTCGCT
>CALGOD010000537.1 GCA_937957845.1 uncultured Nocardiopsis sp. | reverse complement strand
GGTCCGCACCGCCCCGCCGGACAGCGGCGCGATGCACAGCCCCGCCAGGCCCGCCAGGTAGAAGGCGGCGAACATGCCCACGAAGGGACGCTGGTCCCTCAGCCTGGTCAACAGCATGGGCAACAGCAGGGACATGGGAATGCCCAGGAAGGCGAGATAGGACAGCGCCAGACCCGCGGTCTGGGCGTCCATCCCCTGGCCGCGGAGCATCTGGGCGTACCAGCCGAACATGATGTAGGCGATCGAGGACTGGCTGCCGAAGTAGATCACGGACTGCCAACCCAGACCTGTGGACAGCACCTGTCGGAAGCCCAGGGCGTGGGAGGAGTCGCCGCGTGCGGGCTCGTGGCGCAGTACCAGCAGCCAGGGCACGGCGGCCACGACACCGAAGAGGGCGTAGGCGCCCAGGGCGGTACGCCATTCCCCCGTGGCCTGTTCCATGGGCACGGTCGCCGCGGCGGCGATGGTGGTGCCCAGGGCCATGGCCGTGGTGTACACGGTGGTCATCAGGCCGACGCGCTCGGGGAAGTGCTGCTTGACCAGTACGGGCAGGATGACGTTACCGATCGCGCCCCCGGACAGGGCCACGGCGCTCAGCACCAGGAACAGCCACGGGTCGGGGACCACCGCCCTCACCGCGAGGCCGACGACCACGGCCGTCAAAGCGCAGACCAGCAGACGATGCGGGCCCAGGCGTCGGGACAGCGCGGGGGTGAGGCCGCCGAAGAGCGCGAAGCACAGCACGGGCAGGGTGGTCAGCAGGCCCGCTCCGACCGCGCTCATGCCCAGTCCGGTGGTGACCTCGTCCAGGAGGGGGCCCACACTCGTGATGGCGGTGCGCAGGTTCAGGGCCGCAAGGGCGATCCCGGCGGCGAGCAACAGAAGGATCGCGCGCGGCGGACGGGCCGGAGCGACAGGGCCTGCGGGAGGATCGCTTGTCACGGAGGAGCAGGGACCTGGTCCGGCGGGCATAAAAGGCGACTTCCAGTGAGAGATAGGATGATCCGATGTACTTCATGAGGATAACGCATTGCCGTTCGGAGCCGATTCCCAACGGTGACTGGTCTAAGCTCCGACCTTAACCGTCCGTACCTGTGCGCTGGCCCTGTCATCCGGCGACCCGCCCCCTAGGAGGTAACGCGTGCCCCTCGCCTCGACACGCCGGACCGGTCTCGTGGACCAGGTCATCAGTCAGCTAAGAGCCCAAATCGACTCCGGTGAATGGGGCGTCGGTGACCGCATCCCCACCGAATCCGAGCTCTCCGAGCAGCTGGAGGTGGGACGCAACACCGTTCGTGAGGCCGTCCGTGCCCTCGCCCACGCGGGACTGCTGGAGATCCGCCAGGGAGCGGGCACGTTCGTACGCGCCTCCAGCGAATTGGGGGGTGCGTTGCGCCGCCGCCTGGAGCGCTCCCGACTGCGGGAGAACCTGGAGGTCCGCCGCGCCTTGGAGGTGGAGTCGGCCCGACTGGCCGCGCTGCGCCACAGCGAGGAGGACATGGCCAACATCGACCGCGCCATGGGACTGCGCGAGGAGGCGTGGCGCACACGTGACATGGGCGCCTTCGTGGAGGCGGACTTCGCCTTCCACCGAGCGGTCGTCAACGCCACGCACAACTCCCTGCTCATCGACCTCTACGACGACATCGCCCAGGCGGTGTACGCGAGCATCGCCCACACCGCCTACGGCCAGGACCCCGAGGCCACCGACCGGCCCTCCGCGGCCACCGACGGTGTGGACCACTCGAAACTGACCGAGGCGATCCGCGACGCCGACGCCTCCAAGGCCGTCCGCGAGGCGACCTGCTACATCGACGAACTGCTCTCGCTCGCCGAAGACGACTGAACAGTCCCCCACGCCGAAGGCCCTGGCGCCCGCGCACCGAGCGGGCCCAGGGCCCGCGGTGCGCCCGGCGCGATCAGTCGCCGCGGTGACCCTCGCCCACGACGGGACGTGACGACAGCCGCGAGCGGGAGGTGGAGTGGCCCTCCGTGCCTCGTGCGGCGGTGTCGCGACGCACGCCGAGGGGCCGTGACCGTCCCGCACCACCGAGGTGGGAGCGGGGTTCGGACCCGTCCTCCCAACCGGCGACCCGTGAGGGGTCCAGACCGAGCAGGTCGAGGGTGCTCTCGCCCGCGTACACGGCGTCGATGATCTCGCGCTCCCGGGAGATGCTGTCCAAGGTCCGGGCGACGATGGAGCTCACCTGTGCCCGGGGCAGGCACACCACACCGTCGTCGTCGGCCACGATCCAGTCGCCGCGACGTACCGGCAGCGGACCCGGACCGCCCGCCGTCATACTGATCTGGCGCCCGACCGAACCGCCCGCCTCGTGCGCGGCCTCGCGGACCGCGACCCCTGCTCCGAACACGGGCAGAGCGCAGCGGGCGATGGCGGCGATGTCGCGTACGCAACCGTCCAGGACGATGCCCTTGACCCCCCGGGTCCGGGCGGCCACGGCGAGGATCTCGTCGACGTAGCCGTACTCGGCCTCACCCGCGACGTCGACGACGAGGGCGGAGCCGGGGGGTGCCTGGGCGACCGCGACGTGGATGGCCAGGTTGTCCCCCGGGGTGCAGCGCACGGGGAAGGCGGTCGCCGCGAAGGCGGCCCCCGGCCACACGGAGAACAGGTGTGCCCCGAACGGCCGGCCACCGCACCGCGCCAGCGCCACCGTGCCCGCAGCCGTCAACGTATCCGCAAGCGCCACGTCAGCCTCCCCTTCACCCGCGCCCGGTGAGGGCCGGCACGAGACCGACCCCCTGTCCATACTCACGGGTAACTTAAGTGTGACGCAAGCCATGGGAGCGGGAAACACGTAAAAATGTTACCGGTGGTTACAGGTGCAGGGAAGAGGAGGAGGCCTCCCCACGGCGAGCGAGACGCCTCCCGCCTTCGACCACCTACGGTCCTTCGCTCCGGTCGGGCCCGGGCCCGCTATCCAAGGGCCTCCTCCATGGCGTGCCCTCCTCCCCTGCGCTCCTTGCGCACCGACAGGTGGTCCCAGCACTCCACATAGGCCACGCCGGGTGCCGCACGCACCTCCTCCAGCGCCTCCACCAACCGGAACCGATCGGACGCGGTGAGTGTGCCGAGGATGTCATAGCGACCGAAACCGGTGGCCAAGAAGGAGATCCGGGGCATGTTCGCCAGTGCCGCCCCCAGCGACTCGGCGTCCCCTCGACAGCGCAGCCCGAAACCCAGGCGCTCGGTGGATCCCACCGCGGCGGGATCCACCAGTGCGGTCACGTGCACCACCCCGGCGTCGAGCAGCCGCACCACGCGCGAGCGCGCCGCCGCCTGGGACAGTCCCACCTGGCGTGCCAGATCGGCGTAGGAGGCCCGTCCGTCCCTGAGCAACCGGCGGACCAGACGCCAGTCCAGGGCGTCCAGTTCCACGTCGCGCAGCTCCCGCACACTGCTGTGCGCGTCCTTGAACACCGCGTTGGCGCGAAAGACCTCGACGCCGTCCACGCCCGGCATCGACCGCAGCTCGGACAGCTCCTTGGTCAGGGCCGCGT
>CALGOD010000536.1 GCA_937957845.1 uncultured Nocardiopsis sp. | reverse complement strand
CAGCGGGGCGTTAGCGTGGGACATGAAGACCTCCGAGTGTTTCGGGCGTGGTTCCTCGACAGCTCCACACACCACTCGGAGGTCTTCCTCATGTCACGTCGACACCCTGAACCGCCCCAGGTTTGATGCCGCTCCTGTTTGAGTCCAGGAGGATGAGCACCATGCCGAAGAAGATCGATCCCGAGCTGCGTGCCCGTGCGGTGCGTCTGGTGCGGGACCACCAGCAGGAGTACGCCTCGCCGACCGAGGCGATGGCGGCCGTGGCCAAGCAGTTGGGGGTGGCGCGAGAGTCGGTGCGCCGCTGGGTCGCCCAGGCCGATGTCGATGCCGGCACCCGCCCCGGGGTCACGACCGAGGAGAACGAGGAGATCAGGCGCCTGAAGGCGGAGAACCGGCGCTTGCGGGACGACGTGGCCGTGCTGAAGGCGGCAACGACTTTCTTCGCGGGGGAGCTCGACCCCCGCAACCGATGATCGTGGCGTTCATCGACCAGATGCGCGCCGAGGGCCATGCGGTCGAGTCGGTCTGCCGAGTCCTGCGCGAGCAGGGCTGCCAGATCGCCGCACGGACCTACCGGGCCTGGAAGCGGGCCAACCGGCCCGTGGCCGCCCGCACGATCAGCGACGCCCAGGTCTTCGACGTCGTGCGCGAGGCCGCCTGGACGAGTGACCACCACGGCCGCCGCAGGCTGACGCCGGAGGGCCTGTACGGGCGGCGGAAGATGACCGCCCTGGTGCGCCGCCGACTCCCGGAGGCCAGCCCCGGCGCGGTGGACCGCGCGATGCGCTCCCTGGGCCTGTCGGGGGTGCTGCGCGCCAAGGGGCTGCGCACCACCATCCCGGCCAAGGACGGGCGGCGGGCCGGGGACCTGCTGGACCGTGACTTCACCGCCGCGGCGCCCAACCGGACCTGGGTCATGGACTTCACCTACGTCCGGACATGGGCGGGGTTCGTCTACGTCGCCTTCGTCGTGGACGTCTTCGCCCAGCGGATCGTGGCCTGGCACGTGGCCGGCTCGATGCACACCGAGCTGGTGATGGTCCCGCTGCGCATGGCGCTGTGGCAGCGCGACCGCGAGGGCCACCCCGCGACCGCCGGTGAGCTCATCGCGCACTCCGATGCCGGCTCGCAGTACACCAGCGTGCACTTCACCGAGCACCTCGCCCTCGAGGGCATCTCGCCCTCAATCGGGTCGGTCGGCGACGCGTATGACAACGCGCTGATGGAGTGCGTCATCGGGCTGTACAAGACCGAGTGCGTGCGCACCACCGTCTTCCACTCCGGGCCGTTCAAGACGATCGCCGAGGTCGAGTTCGCCACCGCCGGATGGGTCGAGTGGTACAACAACCGACGCCTGCACAGTAGCCTCGGGTACCTCACGCCCACCGAGTACGAGCACGACCACTACGCGGCCCCCAACCGAGAGCCGCAGCCAGTATGAGAGCGGCAGAGAACCTGGGGCGGTTCAGTGCGCGAGCCGGTCCCGACCGTCGCCGCCACCCTGGGCG
>CALGOD010000535.1 GCA_937957845.1 uncultured Nocardiopsis sp. | reverse complement strand
AACGATGTCGGGGAAGCGGACTTCTCCGCCAGGATCCCGGCGATGATTCCGACACATCGGCGAATACCGGTGCTCAGCCGCAAGGGCGGGGTGGGTAAGACCACCACGGCCGTGCTCCTCGGCTCGGTGCTCGCCTCCGAGCGGGAGAGCCGGGTGATCGCCGTCGACGCGAACCCGGACCGCGGAACGTTGCGGGACCGACTCGTGCTCCAGAGCGATCTCACGTTGCGGGACCTGGCCGACAGTGCCGCGAGCATCGATCGTTACACACAGTTGCGCCAGTACGTCTCCGTGAACGAATCCCGCTTGCACGTCCTGACCGGTTCGGATACCCCGACGAGTCCCATCGGGGCGGAGGCCGACGGCTACAAAGCGGTGGCGGGACTGCTGGAGCAGTACTACGACATCGCTCTCACCGACTGTGGGACGGGCTTGAACCTACCTGGGATGGAAAGCGTGCTGTCTTTGACAGACCAGGTGATCATCGTGCTCGAACCCGCTCTCGACGCTGCCCGGTCCGCTCATTCGACGCTGTCCTGGCTGTCACAGAACGGATACCGGCATCTGGCGGACAAGGCGATCGTCGTGGTCTCCCGAGTCGACCGTAAGAGCGCGGGCGACAAGGAGATCGCCGAACTGGAGGCCCAGTTCGGTGATCGTGCCGGAGGCGTGGTGCGCGTTCCCTTTGACGAGCATCTGGCGAAGGGTGGGATCGTGCGTCTCGAAAAACTCCGAGAAAGGACCCGGTCGTCCTACCGGAAACTGGCACTGCTCAGCGTCGAAGGGTTGGCCCGGTTGGGTTGACGCTCGAATCCGTGTCCCGGTCGCGCAGAGTCCTGCCCCCTCAGGGCTTCCCCCGGCAAACTGACAGGTGACGTATGTATATCGAACAGCAGAATGACGGTGTCGACCAGTTCGTCCTCCAGGCGTTGCACGCGGGAATGAGCCTTGGGCGGAACCTGGGTTCCGCGGCCGGTCGAAACTTCATGAACCAGGTCTACGCCCCAGAACACGGCGGACGTGGCTCGGCGCCTTCGCCTCGCGGGGGGAGAAGGGAAGCACGACAGCACCTGCGGCAGGCCCGAAGGAACATGAGAGGTGTGGGCCGGGACGGATGGTGGCAGGACGCCGGCCCGGCAAAGGTCGCCAACGCCGCCGCGAACCTTCGGGAGCACCGAGGAAGGAGCCTTCTGGCCCGTTTCCTCTACTGGCGTCTGAAGCGCCAGTGCAACAAGCGCTTCGGCGTCGATCTGGACCGCACTTTCGACACCTTCGGCCCGCAGGCTCCGAACAGAGAACAGGCGATTCAGCGTCTGGACCACGGGATCCAGAATCTCAGGGGGCAGAACTTCCAGGAGGCTCAGACGATCTCCCAGCTCCAAGACCAACGCGCGCAGATGTCGCTGAACCAGGACTTCAGAAACCAGCAGTTCGTGCTGGTGCCGGTTCCCGTCCAGGTGTTCAACCCCTGGCTGGACCCTGCCCTGGTGCACTCGGTCAGGGACAGGATCCCTCAGCAGTCTCAGGAGGAACAGCGGGTGGAGGACGCTGAGGTGGGGGAGCCTGAAGCCGAGGTGGAGGGTTCTGAGGCTGAGGCGGAGGGTGCTGAGGTGGGGGAGCCTGAAGCCGAGGTCGAGGGTTCT
>CALGOD010000534.1 GCA_937957845.1 uncultured Nocardiopsis sp. | reverse complement strand
GTTGGCGAAGAACAGCACGGCGCAGATGACCGAGATCACGGTGAGGATCAGCAGGGCGGTCTTGACCGCGTTCACGTCGGTGTACGAGGCACCGAAGGTGTAGCCGCGGTTGGAGAAGACCAGCCCGTAGCGGTCCAGCCAGTAGGAACCTGCGCGCAGCAGCACGAACAGTCCGAGGAGGACCGACAGGTGCACGCGCGCGGAGGGGGTGGCGCGCTGTCCCGTGTCGTTCTGCAGGCGCACACCTCCGTACAGGTAGTGCACGATCACCGCGGCGATGAACGCCAGGATGACGGCCGCGTACAGGTATCCGAGCAGGATGCGCAGGAACGGGTAGGTGAACGCGAAGAACGCGACGTCCATGTGGAACTCGGGGTCGTTCACCCCGAACTCGACGCTGTTCATGAACTGCAGGTAGGCGCGCCAGTCACCGCTGGCCGCGGCTCCCGCCAGCAGGGCGAGGGCGCCCACGGTGATCCAGAAGAACAGCTTGCGGTGCGGATCGATGGACTGCCGGTAACGGTCCAGACCCTGCTGCTCCAGGCTCATCGGCCGGATACCGGGCCGGGAGCGGTAGGCGAAGAAGATGCTCGCGCCGACGATGACGGCCATGACCAGGCCGGCGACGGCGAACAGCAGCACGCGGGTCCACAGCTCGGTCAGGAAGACCGAGGTGAAACCGGTGGACTGGAACCACAGGTAGTCGGTCCAGAAGTTCGCGGCGAGCATCAGCCCCGCGATGATGACGACCACGGTAGCCGCGACTGGCGCGAGCAACCTTGATCGGCGAGGCATACGCGCAGGTGGTGCGCCGGGCGATCGGAAGCTCACGCCTCCCCCTCGGTTGGCTTGGTAGGTGCGTATCGGTGCGCGTGTGGCGCTCTCATTACTGAAAACTTAAATGGTGGCCGCCGGGTTCCCGAAACCACCCTCGTGTGGGTGACAAGGCTGCATCTTTGCCGTATCGGAGTCGCATCCGGGGCCCTGTCGTGACCCTACTGCCCCGGGATGGGCGACGTCGGGTCTCCGGCATCGGCCAGTATGGGAACGTGTCGAACATTCGCGAAGCCGTCATGGACCTCGAACGCCACGCAGCCGCACAGGGTTGGGACCGGCCCCTGGGTCTGTACGCCCTGGTGCCCACCGCCGATCTGCTCGCAGCCGAACCCGCGTTGGCCGAGCTGCTCGGGATCGACTCTCCTCGGGATCCCGATGAGTTGACCCCGGTGGAGCAGGAGCAGCTGCCCGACGATCTCCCCCTGGAGGAGGCGCTGGGGCGCATCCTGTGGCCCGAGGGCGTGGCCGGGTGCGCCCTGGTGATGGAGCGCCTGGTGGTGAAGGGGTCGGACGAGACCCTGGATCAGGGCGAGGATCCCCGCACCTCGGGCCGGGAGACCGAGGAGATCCGCATGGTCGCCGGTGTGCTGCGCGACGGGTCGCGGTACTGCGCCATGCGTATGCGCAGCCACGACAGCGAGTCGGAGGTGCTCAACGGCACGGACCTGATCCCCGCGTTGACCTCGGCGTTGGCCCTGACCCTGGACATCGAGGAGGAGCCGGAAGGGGACTGAACGGTCCCACTCCCGTCTCTTCGTCCGCGGGACCCGGGGGCGCGCGCCGGGCGCGCCTCCCCGGTCACTCGCAGCGGGGCAGTTCCCCGTCACCGGTGCGGATGGTCTCCAGGGCCTCGACCGCTTCGGTGAGGGTCTCCACCCGCACCACCTCCATCTCGTCGTGGGCGGCCGACTGCGCCACCTGGGAGCAGCTCTCGGCCGCCACGAGGAAGTACTCGGCCCCGTCGCGTTGGGCGCTGACCATCTTCTGCGGGATACCGCTGACCCCGCCGACCTGCCCGTCGGAGGTGATGGTGCCGGATCCGGCGACGTTCACTCCTCCGGTCAGGCTCTCCTCGCTGAGCCGGTCCATGATCCCCAGTGCGAACATCATGCCCGCGCTGGGTCCGCCGATGTCACCGACGGTGATCTCCACGTCCACGGGGAAGTCCATCCGGTCGGCGATGAGCACACCGACGGCCGCGTTCCCGGCCTCGCCCTCCGCCGTGGTCATCTCCACCTCGACGCTCCGACCGTCACGCTCCAGGGTGAGCTCGACCGGATCGCCGGGCTCACGGTCGCCCACCAGGTCCACGACGGCCGCGCTGCCCACGGACGCCTCGGGGTCGCCGCCTCCCTCTGTGGGCACGGGCTCGCCGTCCACCTCCAGGATGACGTCGCCCTCCTCGACCTCACCGTGTGCGGGCATGCCCTCGACGGTGCTGTTGACCACGGGAAGGGCCTCGTATCCGATGCCGAGCTGGTTGAGCGCGGCGGCGGTGGCGTCGGTCTGTGAGTCGTTCATCTGCACGGTCTGGCGTTCGGTGACCTCCTCGGCCGTACGCCCGGCGGGGAAGAGGAGTTCTTCGGGCAGGACGGCCTGGGTGGGCGAGAGCCACGCGGTGACGACCGTGAGGAAGTCCAGGCGCTGTTGCGGGCCGCCCGCGTACTGCACGGTGACCATGGAGAGGGAGCCGTCGTGCTCGTAGTCCTTCGCTCCCTCGATCTGGATGACCGGGCCCTCCTGGCCCTCTCCGAGCGTGTTCACGGTGAGGCCCGGTGCGGCCACCAGGTAGGGGACGGGGAGGAAGAGGCTGCCGACCCCGAGTCCGACGAGGAGGACCAGGGCGGTGACGAGGGTCATGGCGCGACGAAGCATGCGCACAGCTTATTGCGGGCCCCGAGCCGCGGGCCCTCGGCCGCATCCCTGTCAGGAGCGGCCCGTGGCCGCCCCTCCTGGTCAGGGTGAGCCCACCCACTCGCTCCCGCCGTCCTGGAAGTCCTGTTGCTTCCAGATGGGCACCTGGGCCTTGAGATCGTCGATGAGGCGGCGGCAGGCCGCGAAGGCCTCCTGCCGGTGTTGGGCGGAGGCCGCCACCACCACGGCGATGTCACCGATCTCCAGTCGGCCGACGCGGTGCACCGCGGCCATCCTCACCACGGGACGACCCGGCAGGGAGGTGTCGACGAGCACCTTCTCCATGACGACTCGCAGCTGCGCCTCCACCGTCGGGTGCGCCGTGTAGGCGAGCCGGGCGACATCACGGCCATGGTCGGTGTCACGGACCGTACCGACGAAGACCGCGGTACCGCCCGCGCGCGGATCGGCGACCGCGGCCAGGACCTCGTCCACCGAAAGGGGGGTGTCGCGTACGGACGCGAGGGTGATCTCTTCCACGCCACGACCGTACCAAGTCGTGTCACCCCATGTCAGAGCGGAAGAGCATGTTCCCACAGTCCCAGAGGACACGCGTGGGCGCCCCGGGCACAGGAGGGTTCATCCGCCCTTGCGTCTGCGCAGGTGCCGGATGGCGGCGGCGGTGCCGATGGCCGCGGCCGCGGCGCCGGCGGCGCCCGCCGCCGTGATGGTGACCTCCTTGCGCCCCAGGCTGCGACCCACCAGCGCGTGCTTGCCGCTCTTGGACTCCATCAGGGCCGCCAGGGCGGCCCCGTTGTCGTAGGCGGGCTTCCACCCGGCGTCGCGCAGCACCGAGCAGTCCACGACGCACGGGTAGACCAGGAACTTGAGCTCCCCCTCCGCGGCCGGGGTGATCCGTGCCTGGTGGAGGCGGCGGACAGCGCCGAAGGCGAGGTTGGCGGGGACCTCGAAGTGCTTCATCCCGGCGATGCTCTCCACCTCCGCCTGGGTGAGGGATCCCTCACTGCCCACGGCGAGAACCCCCCTGGGGCCGTCCACTCCGTGCACCGCGCAGAAGGCCAGGGCGCTGGCCAGGTCCTCCTCGTGGCAGAACTGCCAGTGCTGCTCATGCCCCTTGACCGTCAGCAGACGCGGTGCCGAGAAGTGGCGGCTGAGCAGGGTGTCCAGCCCGGGGCCCACGAGCGGGGCCGGGCGTACCACGGTGACGGTCAGACTGGGGTGCGCCCGACGGGCACGTTCGGCGAGGGCCTCGATCTCGGCGAAGTCGCCCATGAGCCCCTCACTGTTGTCGGACACGCGCGGGGCGTCCTCCGCCAGCGGCACGGGGTTGTCCGGCGTCGCTCCGTAGACCATGGTGCTGGTGACCAGGATGACGCGCGTGACCCCTGAGGCGGCCGCGGCGGTCAAGACCGCCTGGGCGGCGCGGATGTTGTGCGCACGGCGTTGCGAGGGCCGGGTCTGCGGGGAGCGGTCGTCGGCGGTGTGCACGAGCACGTCCACCCCGCCCAGCCGGGAGACCAGACCGGGGTCACTGACGTCGGCGATGCGCCATGTGACTCCGCGCAGGTCGGCGAACTCGTCGTCGATCGCGACGATCTCCCGGGGGGCGGCGGAACCTTCCAGCACGGCCAGGCGTTGCACGAGAAGCCGGCCCACACCGGAGGCGGCACCGGTGACAGCGACCACCCTGCCCGCGCCCGCCTGAGGGCTGTGCTCTGGGCGAACCTGGCTGCTTTCGGTATTCACTCCGGGCGACTCCCAGCTAACGTGACAGTGGAGACCAAACCTACTCCTGCCTGAGGTCTTATTGTGAGCGACCTGCCTTTCGGTTTCAGCATGCCGAACGATCCCGATGACGAGTCCGGACGCCGTTCTGGCGACTCCGGCTCGGGTGCCGGCAGCGGCGGCCCGGGCGGAGGATCCGGAATGCCGGACGGTTTCCCGTTCGGCGACCCGCAGCAGATGGCCGCCATGCTGCGCCAGTTCGCCGACATGATGTCGGCCCAGCCCACCCCCGGCGGCGGTGGTGAGACGCCGTCGTCGGGCGTGAACTGGCAGATGGCCAAGGACGTCGCACGCCAGGTGGTGGCCCAGGAGGGCGATCCGAGCGTCCCCGCGTCCGACTACGCCAAGGTCGAGGAGGCGCTGCGCCTCGCCGACCTGTGGCTCGACCAGGCTACCGACCTGCCCTCGGGACTCCAGACCGCCCAGGCCTGGAGCCGCTCGGAGTGGATCGAGCGGACGATGGACTCCTGGGTGCAGCTGTGCGACCCGCTCACCAGCAGGACCGTCCAGTCGATGGGACAGAACCTGCCCGAGGAGATGCGGTCCGTGGCCGGCCCGCTGCTGGGCATGATCCAGCAGATGGGCGGCATGATGGTCAGCCGTCAGGCGGGCCAGGCCGTCGGGGAGCTCTCGCGCGAGGTCATCGGCACCACCGACATCGGACTTCCGCTGGCCGGCGAGGGCAACGCCGCTCTGCTGCCGTCGGGCGTGGAGCGATTCGGCGAGGGTCTGGAGATCCCCGCCGACGAGGTGAGGCTGTACCTGGCCGCACGCGAGGCCGCCCTGCACCGGCTCTACTCGCACGTGCCGTGGCTGCGTTCGCACGTGTCACGGTTGGTCGGCGAGTACGCGGACGGGATGTCGTTCGACGTCAGCGGACTGGAGGACCGGCTCGGTGAGATCGACCTCACCGATCCCGAGGCGCTCCAGGAGGTCCTGGGCGGCGCCGGGGGAGAGGGATTGTTCCAGCCCGAGGACACCCCGCAGCAGAAGGCGGCCCTGAACCGGTTGGAGACCACCCTGGCACTGATCGAGGGCTGGGTGGCCACCGTGGTCTCGTCCGCCGTCTCCGGTCGGCTTCCTCAGGCGTCGGCCTTGGCCGAGGCGACCCGGAGGCACCGGGCGACCGGCGGCCCCGCGGAGCACACGTTCGCCGCGCTGGTCGGTCTGGAGCTCCGTCCGCGTCGTCTGCGCGAGGCGTCCGCCCTGTGGTCGGCACTCGAGGAGGCCCGTGGTGTGGCCGGCCGTGACGCCGTGTGGCAGCACCCGGACCTGATGCCCACCTCGGAGGCCCTGGACGACCCGGACTCCTTCGTGAACGGCTCGGGGGAGTTCGGCGAGGCCGACTTCGACATCTCCTCGCTGACCGAGGAGGCCCCGGGGCAGAGGAAGAACGATGAGTCCGACGACGACCGGGGAGAGGACTCCTAGGTGTCACTGCACGCCGATGCCCGGGCGACTCTGGAAGCGTGGACGTCGCCCGACTCCCGGCAGGAGGAACTGCGCCTGTCCTACCTGGAGCACCTGGAACGGTACGAGGACGGCATGTGGCGCGGCTGCCTGCCGGGCCACGTGACGGCGAGCACGGCCGTCATCTCCGCCGACGGTTCGCACGTGGTGCTCACCCTGCACCGCAAACACAGGATCTGGTTGCAGACAGGTGGGCACTGCGAACCGGAGGACACCACCCTGGCGGGGGCCGCCCTGCGGGAGGCCACGGAGGAGTCCGGGATCAGAGGGATCACCCTCCTTCCCCGGCCGGTACGGCTGGACCGCCACCCTGTGCCTTGTGGAGGCGGCAGCCTCCACCTGGACGTGCAGTACGCGGCGATCGCCCCTCGGGACGCGGTCCTGGTGCTCGATCCCGACGAGTCCGCCGGCTTGGACTGGTTCCCGGTCGACGAGCTGCCCGAACCCTCCGACGACGCCTGCCGTGCCCTGGTTCGGGCCGCGGTCCGGGCGGTGGTCTCCCACCGCGGAACCGCCCCGGTCCGGGGCGGGTGAGGAACGCTCGGGGTCGTCCACTCGACTGAGGCCGCCCCCTTGGCCTCCGGTCGTCTCCGCGCCTGGGGCGATCTCCCATGTCGGCCACGGGGGCCGGGAGTTCCGTCACCCTCCAGGTCGCGGACCACGCGGTGGGGACGCGGTACGGAGGGGATCCCGGTCACTCCTCGAAGGCGACCTCGGCGATGTCGAGCTCCTCGTCGTCCTCGACGGGAGCTCCGGGCGCGGCTCGGGACGCCGCGCTGAAGCCCTCCAGGTATCCCCGGGCCCGCTCCGCCTTGGGGTAGCGGCGCACCAGGTCCCAGAACTCCCTGCCGTGGTGCGGGATGAGCAGGTGCGCGAGTTCGTGGATGAGTACGTAGTCGACGACCCATGAGGGCATTCCGGCGACACGACGGGAGATACGGATCGCACGGGTGTCGGGGGTGCACGAACCCCATCGGGAGTTCTGGTTGTCGACCCAACGCACGCTGCTGGGCGGTTCGGTGCCCTCCAGGTAGCGGCGGGCCAGCTCCACGGCGCGTTCGTACAGTTCCCGATCTCCGGGGTGGCGTCGGCCCTCCCGGGCCGCCAGTCTCTGCAGCATGCGTCCCACCCAGCGCTTTTCCTCTGCGCGGGAGAACGTCGCGGGCACGAGGACGACCGTGGTGTCCCCGTCCCGATAGGCCGACACGGTGCGCCGACGACGAGGACTACGTCGTACCTCGACTTTGGTGTTCGAGGGCACGAACTTTACGGTAGCCGAGGGAGGCGCTCGCGCACAGGCGCACCTTGTCTGGTCATGTCACTGTTTTACCGGATCACCTTTTCTCGGAACGTCGCCGGAAAATCCGCCCCTGTAGCACATTCCGCTCTGACCAGGAGCGTTTTTCGATTGTGTGACAGGCCACTACGGGAGCCTCCGAGAGCTCACCTTCATTTTTTCGGTAGCAAAAAGAGACCGAACGGTGACCCTTTTCGCGGGTCCCCGCACGGCCTTGGTGGGATCGGCTCAAGGAGCCGAGGTTCCCGTCACACGAGACGGCGTCAACACAGACGCGGCCACACGACCTCCGTGGAGTCTCGTTCCCCCCGGCGCTCCGCACGCCGGCGGGCCCGCAACCGGCGTGCGGTGAGTCTGACGTCCTGCACGCGCCTGGATTCCACGTCCATCTCCCGGGCGACGCGTTCGATCTCCATCGTCATCATGTTCTCTCAGTCCTTCAGGGGTGTGTCGTTCAGGTTTCGGAGTCTTCTGGTCGGCCTCAGGCCGCGACCGGGGCCGGGTTTTTCCGGGGGCGGCCCCTGGGGCGCTTGCGCGCCACGATCTGGCCTGAGACGAGCAGCTGTCCGCCCCATACGCCCCACGGCTCCCGACGCTCCAGAGCGTCGGCCAGGCACTGTTCACGGACCGGGCAGGAACCACAGACCGCCTTGGCCGCCTCGACGTCCGCGGGCGCCTCGGCGAAGAACAGGTCGGGCTCCAGTCGGCAAGGGACTTCGGTGTCGGACAACCAGGGCGTTTCCAGGGCCGACGCAAGCATCGGTGCCCTCCAAGATCTTTGATCGTTTCGTACAGCGCGGTCGGTGTTCATCCACCGGAATCGGTCCGGTGAGGGACCTGGACCTGCGATGCCGCCCGTTCCTCCCCGCCCCTGGGGGACGGGATCGAACGGAGATACAAAGAAGGCCGCGGCCCCTGTGTCGGGGTCCGCGGCCACGGTCGAAACTCTCGGCCTGTCCTACTGCTAGGCCGGAATTCTCCGTGGACACTCCCCCGATGCGCCATGACGGCGCCGGGTGGCTACTGCGTGTTCTGCCATGGGCTCGCCGCGATCAAGGGCGAACTCGGACTCAACGGACACACCACTGCCATTGACGGGTCGTTCAGCACGGGAACCCGCCATCGGGCGACGGAGACCGAAGTCGCCGAAGTCCGCGAGGGATTCGTCCGCACCGACGCCGGAGGCGGTGGACTCACCGAGGAGGACGTCCGCTCGACCGCACAGGAAGGTGCCCGTGACGACCGTCGAGGACGGATGCCACGACGGCACGAAGGCAGCGATGAGACCGGTGGTCTCGGTGATGCTGGTCATCTGATCGGACACCTCCTTCACAGTCGGGCTACGGGAATCTTCCACCCGCGCCGGGAGCGGTCATTACGACGGTGTACACACTAGAGCCGGCCAAGAAAGAGGGCAACCCATTTTTGACCTGCGGAAATGTCCGCATCCGGCCATGGATTCAAGGGAATGCGGCGACTCCGCGAAGCGTTGCCAGGCGGTCCCCCGGCGCCTCGTGGATCCTCTTCGGCGAACTCCTCCGCCCGGCCGCCGAAGGTCCGGGCGTCGACGGGGTCGTGGAGGGGCTCCGGCGAGCCCGCGGGGCACGGGCCGACACGTCACGGGCACCGAGGGCGTGCGCTCTCGGTGCTCGGAGAGGATCGTTCTCGGCGGAGGGAGGCGAGGTCCCCGAAGATCTCCTGGGACGAACCGGGCGGCCGGACGTCGGATCAGCCCTCCTCGGCCACCACGCGGATCATCCCCTCCTGCACCACCGAGCAGACGAGTTCGCCGTCACGGGTGTACACCATTCCGCGGGCCAGGCCCCGCGCACCCTGCGCGGAGGGGGTCTCCTGCGCGTACAACAACCACTCGTCGGCGCGGAACTCGCGGTGGAACCACATGGCGTGGTCGAGACTGGCCATGGAGATGCCCTCGAAGGAGCGACCGTGCCGCAGCAGCACGGTGTCCAACAGGGTCATGTCCGAGGCGTAGGTCATCAGGCACACGTGGGTGAGCCGGTCGTCGGGGAGCCTGCCGTCCACCTTCAACCACACGGGGTTGTTCACGGTCCGCAACCGCGGGTCCCGTTCGGCCTCGTAGGACATCGGTCCCACCGGACGTAGTTCGATGGGATGCCAGCTCGCGAACCCCGGAACCTTGCCGAAGGCGTCCTGTAGGCGCTCCCGCGTGCTCGGCAGTTCCTCCGGGGGAGGGACGTCGGGCATCGGGATCCGGTGGTCCAGACCCGGTTCCTCCTTGTGGAAGGAGGCGGACAGGGTGAAGATCGGCACGCCGTGCTGGATGGCCGTCACCCGGCGGGTGGTGAAGGAACGCCCGTCGCGGACCCGGTCCACCTCGTAGACGATGGGCACCGCCGGGTCACCGGGACGGATGAAGTACGCGTGCAGAGAGTGCACGTGGCGCTCGGTGGGAACGGTGCGGCCCGCCGCGACCAGGGCCTGACCCGCGACCTGACCACCGAAGACCCGTTGTGGCCCCTCCTTGGGGCTGCTGCCCCGAAAGATGTTGACCTCGATCCGTTCCAGGTCCAACACGGCCAACAGGTCGGCGAGGGACTGCCCCCGCATCTGCGCGTCGACGCGCTCACTCATGCGCTGTCTCCTCCACGTTCTTCTCCGCCGACCCTTCCATCACGTCCGCCGGCTGTGCTCCGGACACCAGAGCGATCACCGCCTCACCGTAGCGATCGAGCTTCGCGGCTCCGACGCCGGACACCGCGGAGAGCTGGGTGAGGCCGGTGGGTTCCTGTTCGGCGATGGCCTGCAGGGTCGCGTCGGTGAAGATCACGTAGGCGGGCACCTTCTGTTCCTTGGCGCTCATCCGGCGCCATTCGCGCAGGCGTTGCAGCAGGTCCTCGTCGTAACTGGACGGACAGTCCAGGCAGCGGCCCAGCTTGCGTTCGGCCGCATCGGTGAGAGTGGTCGAACACACACGGCACCGGATCACGCCGCTCTTGCGGCGCTCGGTCCGTTTGGAGGCCGTGGACGGGGAGGCGGGACGGAGTCCGTCCAGGAAGCGGGAGGGCCTGCGGGTCTTCCTGCCTCCGGTCGAACGGGCCAGTGACCACGACATCATCAGGCGTTCGCGGGCACGGGTGACCCCCACGTAGAACAGGCGCCGTTCCTCCTCCACCTGCTCGTCGGTCTCGGCGTAGATGATCGGCATCATGCCCTCGGTGAGGCCGACCAGGAAGACGGCGTCCCACTCCAGACCCTTGGCGGCGTGCAGGGAGGCGATCGTCACACCCTCGAAGTCGGGCGCGTGCTCGGTGGCCATCCGCATGTCCAGCTCGTCCACGAAGTCGGCCATGGTCACCGCGAGGCCGTCCGGCCGCGGTGCCGCGGCCATGTCCTCGGCCAGCTGGGCGAGCGCGGAGAGCGACTCCCAGCGTTCACGGGCCTGGCGACCCTCGGGCGCGCTCTCGGTCAGACCGAGCCGGCCCAACAGCTGTCTGACCGTGTGCGCCAGGGGTTCGGGGTCCTCCCCCGCCGCACCGTGCCGGGCCCCGCGCAGGATGTGGACCGCCTGCTTGATCTCGGGACGCTCGAAGAAGCGCGCGCTGCCGCGCACGGTGAACGGCACGCCCTCGTCGGTCAGGGCCTGCTCGTAGGCGGCCGACTGGGCGTTGGTGCGCACCAGCACCGCGATCTCTCCGGCCGGGGTACCGCCCTCCATCAGCACGCTGATCTTACGGGCGACCCCGGTGGCCTCCGCCGGCTCGTCGTCGTACTCCACGTACATGGGGTCCGGTCCGTCGGGGCGCTGGGCCTGGAGGGTCAGATGCTTGGCCGCGGAGGAGCCGCGCGCCTGTCCGATGACGTGGTTGGCGACCCGGACCACCTGGGGGGTGGATCGGTAGTCACGGACCAGTTCGACCACGGTGGCGTGCGGATAGCGTGTGGCGAACTCCGTGAGGTAGGTGGGGGTCGCGCCCGCGAACGAGTAGATGGTCTGGCTGGGGTCACCGACGACGCACAGATCGTCGCGGTCGCCCAGCCAGGCGTCCAACAGGAGCCGCTGGAGCGGGTTGACGTCCTGGAACTCGTCGACGACGAAGTAGCGGTACTGGTCGCGCACACGCTGGGCGATGGCCGGGTACTCGTTGATCATGCCCGCGGTGAGTTCGAGCATCGACTCGAAGTCGAGCAGGTTGTGCTCACGGCGCACCTCCTCGTAGGCCTCGAAGACCCGGGCGACCTCGCCCGCGGGCAGCGGGGTCGGACGACCCGCCTTGGCCGCGGCCTTGTCGTAGTCGGTGGGGCGCACCTGCGTCACCTTGGCCCATTCGATCTCACCGGCCAGGTCCCGTAGTCCGAGGCGGTCCGGCTGCAGCCCCACCAGGTGCGCCGCGCGGGAGACCGCCTGGAGCTTGCTCTCGATGAGGGTGGGCTTCTCACCGCCGATGACCTGCGGCCAGAAGAAGGACAGCTGTCGCAGGGCGGCGGCGTGGAAGGTGCGGGCCTGTACGCGGGGTGCTCCCAGGGCGCGAAGCCGGCCGCGCATCTCCCCGGCGGCGCGGGTGGTGAAGGTGACCGCGAGGACCTGCTGTTCGGAGACCACCCCGCTGGCGACCGCGTGCGCGATGCGGTGGGTGATGGCACGGGTCTT
>CALGOD010000533.1 GCA_937957845.1 uncultured Nocardiopsis sp. | reverse complement strand
AGGACTCGGAGTCCCAGCAGGAGTACTCGCCGCTGGACGGCATCGAGATCAACGGCGCGGTCACCGACGTGTTCCTGCGCGGGTCGCGGATCGTGGAGGACGGCAAGGTCGTGGGCGAGCCCCGCGGCGTCTACGTCCACCGGGCCTGAACCGAGGTCGGCCCGGCCGCACGGTGGACTGTGCGGCCGGGCCGACGTGTACCCGGGGTTCCTTCGCTCCCCCGTCCCCGTGCGTCGCGTGACCTCCTGGAAAGGGTCGTACCCCCGCGCGGACGGGAACCGTCGGCGCGGGGGGCACGGTTGGTGGGCGAGGGCGTCCTCAGGCGCGGGAGGCCAGCATCGAGCTCCCCCGCAGGTAGTCCCGGGCGGTCTCGGGATCCGCGGCGGTGCGGCTCAGTTTCTCGTGGTTCTCCCGGCGCTGGGCCGCCGACTTCTGCTGGAGGTTCTCCCAGTTGCGGTGGGTGGCCGCGCGTACCAGGTTGAGGGCGACGTCGCGACGGCGTTCGGAGTAGCCCTCCACCGGTTCGTCGTCCCCCTCGATGGCGGCCAGGATCGCGTTCGCGGCGTCCACGGCGTCGTGGATACCGCTGTTCATCCCCATGCCGCCGAGCGGGTTGTTCAGGTGCGCGGCGTCCCCGGCCAGGAGGAAGGGTCCGTGACGGAAGTCCTCGGCCACGCGTTGGTGCACGTGGTAGAGCGAGGTGTGGGCCACCGTGTAACCCCCGGGGTTGGGGGCCAGTTCCCGCAGGCGCTTTTGGATGGAGGCGGGGTCGGTCACGGCGGCGGCGTCGGCGTCCTCGGGAACCGGGAAGAGCACGCGCCAGTGCCGCGGGGTGCGCAGCAGGACCAGCCACTCCTCGGGGTCGGAGACGTAGTTGACCTCGCAGATGCCGGGGATGAGCTCGGTCAGGTCGTCGTCGACCGAGACGATGAGGAAGCGCTCGGGATAGGTCATGCCGGGAAAACCCACGTCCAGGCGTTTGCGGACGGTGCTGCTCGCGCCGTCGGCCGCGATGGCCCAGGGGGCACGCCACTCACGCGGCCGGTCCCCGCCGGTGCGGACCACCGCCAGGTCGCCCTCACGGTGGGCCGACTCCACGCGCGCGCCCAGGACGACCTCGACGTTGGGCATGGCCCGCAGCCTGCGGTGGATGATGTCGACCAGGTTCTGCTGCTCGCTCTGCAGCCGGTAGGGGAAGGCCGTGTCGCCGTCGAGCACGGACAGGTCGAACTCGGCGACCAGTCCCTCGTGGCGGTCGCGGTACTGGTAGGAGCGCGAGATCAGGCCGGTCCGGTGCAGTTCCTCCCCGACCCCGAGGTCCTGCAGCATCTGCAAGGTGGGCGGGTGGAAGGTGGAGGCGCGGGACTCGGCGAGGTCGCGCTCCAGGGAGGCGTCCGCCTCAAGGACCGTGACCTCGCATCCGGCCCGGGCCAGGGTGAGCGCGGCGGTCGCCCCGACCGGGCCGAGACCGATGACCAGGACGGGGGTGCCCTGCGCGCGGGAGGTGGGTGAGTCGGTGTCCACTCGATTCCCTTCCTGTCCGTTCTCACAACGCAGGAATCGAATTTCACCTACCGGGAATCTACCTCCCTCCGAAGCCGGAGTCAAAGCATCCGGTCGACCTTTCCGCTCACTTCGTCGGCGCCCTCACGGACCAGGGTGATGATGCGCTCCCGCTCCCCCGCGTCCAAGCGGAACAGGGGACCCGCCACACCGACGGAGGCCACCAGGCGACCCTGCTCGCGTACCGCCGCCGCGACCCCCCAGATCCCCTCGTCCACCTCCTCGAAGCTCTGCGTCCATCCCTCCTCCGCCACCAGCGCGATCTCCTTCTCCGTCGGAAGGCGCACGCCGACCTCGGGTCGGTGGGAGGCCTCCTCCGCCAGGCGCGCCAGGTAGTCGGCGCGCTCCCGCGCGGGCATGCCCGACAGCAGAACGCGCGCGGCCGATCCCCGATGCAGCGCCATCGGCTGACCGGGGTCGAACTGCAGGCGCACCGGCCGGGAGGACTCGACCCGGTCCACGCACACCGCCGCGGTGTTGCTCCTCTTGATCAGCAGCGCGGTCTCACCGGTCTGGGAGGCGAGCCGCTCCAGGACCGGCCGGGCCACCCGCTCCACACCGCCCCACGCGGCGCGCGCGGCCCGGGCCATGCCCACGACCCGGAAGGACAGTCGGTAGCCACCGGCCACCTCGGACTCCTCCAGCAGTCCGCTGTCGCGCAGCACGGACAGGTAGCGGTACGTCGAGCTCAGCGGAGCGTCGATCGCCTCGGCGAGCTCGGCCGTGGTCAGGGTGTGCCGCCTTTCGTCGAAGGCCAGGAGCACGCCCAGCACCTTGCGCGAGCTCTCCGCCCCGCTGCGACGTTCTGCTGCCGCCATCACCACTCCCTTGACGAGGGTTCCCTCTGCTGATTATCTTCTATCAACTATCAAAAATCATGTTCTCACAATGTAGGAATCAGCGCAATCCACGTGGACACGGCCGCACCTGGCCGGCCCCAGACCGAAGGAACGCACAGTGATCCGCCACGTTCTGCTCCTGCGGTGGACGCCCGAGGCGACCACCACCGAGCGGGAGGCCGCCCTCCGAGGCTTTCGCGAGCTCAGCGGCGACATCCCCCAGATCCAGGCGCTGACCGCGAGCCCTGACGCCTCCTTGGCCGAGGGGAACGCCGACCTGCTGGTCACCATGGACTTCGCCGACGCCGACGCCTGGCGCGCCTACCAGGAACATCCGGCGCACCGCGCCCTGATCGAGACGGTCCTGCGCCCGATCCTGGCCCAGCGCACCGCCATCCAGGTGGAGACGTCATGACCCCGAAGCACGACACCCAGGCCCGGGCCCCCCTGACCGCGGACTACACCCGCGCCGGGTTCTTCGGAGAGCTGGACCTGCCCCGCCGCCCCGCCCTACTCGTGATCGACCTGGTCAACGCCTACCTCGACCCGGAGTCCCCCCTCTACGCCGGGGTCGAGGACATCGTCGACCGCGTCGCCGAACTCGCCGAGGCCACCCGCTCGGCCGGCCTGCCCGTGGTCTTCACCTACGTCGGCTACCGCTCCGACGGGCGCGACGGCGGTCTGTTCTACCGCAAGGTGCCCGCGCTCCGGCTCTTCGCCGAGGGGGCCGACCCCCACTACGGATCACCGCCCGAGCCGCTGCGTCCCCGCCCCGAGGACATCACCCTCACCAAGCAGTACCCCAGCGCCTTCTTCGGCACGACGCTGGCCTCCACACTGCAGGCGCTGGGCGTCGACGGCGTGATGGTCACCGGGACCAGCACCAGCGGCTGCGTGCGCGCCACCGCCCTGGACGCGCTGTGCCACGGGCTGAGCCCGGTCGTGGTGACCGACGCCGTGGGCGACCGCGACCCCGGACCGCACCAGGCGAACCTGTTCGACCTGGGCGCCAAGTACGCCGAACTGCTCACCACCGAAGAGAGCATCACGTGGCTGAAGGAACTGTGATGACCTCCCCGGCCACCTCGGCGGGGGCGCGGCTGCGCACCCTTCTGCGCGACCACGAGGGCACCGGTGCCCTCGTGGCGCCGGGCTGCTTCGACGCGCTCTCCGCCCGCCTGGTGGAGGAGGCCGGCTTCGAACTCGCGCACGTGTCCGGGGCCGCGGTCTCCGCGGTGTCGCTGGGTCTGCCGGACCTCGGCTTCGTCGGCGCCACCGACATGGTCCAGGCCCTGTCCCGGATCGCCGCGGCGGTGTCCGTGCCCCTGATCGTCGACGCCGACGCCGGTTACGGGGGACCGCTGCAGACCGCGCACACCGTTCGCCGCTACGAGGCGGCCGGCGCCGCGGGCCTGCACATCGAGGACCAGGTACTGCCCAAACGCTGTGGACACATGGCGGGCAAGGCCGTCGTGCCCCTGGCCGAGGCGGTGGCCCGCGTCGAGGCCGCCGTCCAGACCCGGGACGACATCGTGGTCATCGCCCGCACCGACGCCCTCTCGGTGGCCGGGGCCGACGAGACGGTCCGCCGGGTGGCCGCCTTCGCCGCGTGCGGAGCCGACGCGGTCTTCGTCGAGGGCGACCTGGACCCCGCGACCGCCGAGAGGGTGCGTACCGCCGCGGCCGGCCTGCCCTTGGTGCTCAACGCCTCCGAGAGCGGCACGGCCGACCCCGCCCCCGCCTCGTCCCACGCCGACCTCGGCGCTCGGGTGGTCCTCTCCCCCGTCGCGCCTCTGCTGGCCGCGGCCCAGGCGATGCGCGCGACCCTGCGCGTCCTGCGCTCCACCGGTTCGGCCGCCGGAACCGACCGCATGCCCTGGGCCGATCTCACCGACCTGCTGGGCCTGGCCGAGTGCACCTCGTTGGAGGAACGCTTCTCCGCGCCCCGGCCCGCCCCCTCCGCCACGACCAGGAGTTGACATGACCACCGTCCTCGCCCACCGCGCCGCGTTCGGCGTCATCGTGCCCTCGACCAACACCGTCGTCGAGGACGAGTACAACCGCATCCGCCCCGAGGGCGTCTCCTACCACGCGGGCCGTATCCTCATCGAGAACGGCCGGCTCGACGACGACGACGTGTTCACGAGCTTCCTGGAGAATCTGCGCCTGCAGGTCGAGAGCGCCGTCGCGTCGGTGATGACCTGCCTGCCCGACCACCTGATCATGGGGATGTCCGCGGAGACCTTCTGGGGAGGGGCCGAGGGCAACGAACGCTTCGAACAGTGGATCCGGGACATGTCCGGTCTGGAGGTCACCTCCGGCGCCGCGGCCTGTGACGCCGCGCTGAAGACCGTGGGCGCCCGCCGCATCGGGGTGATCACCCCCTACCAGAGCGTCGCCGACGAGGAGGTCCGCCGCTTCTTCACCGAGATCGGCTACGACGTCGCGGCCGTCCACGGGCTCAAGTGCCCCTCGGCCACCGCCATCGCCGACGTCACGGCCGAGGAGGTGGAGGCCGCCTTTCGTACGGTGAACGTGGAGGGGGTGGACGCCCTGGTCCAGGCCGGCACGAACCTTCCGGTGGTCGCGGTGGCCGACAGGTTGGAGCGTGAACTCGACAAACCCGTCATCCCCATCAACGCGGCCACGGTGTGGCACGCCCTGCGCACCCGTGGGATCACCGACCCCGTGGACGGGGCCGGTCGCCTGCTGCGCGACTTCTGAGCACGAAGCATCCCACCGACACCGCTTCCAGACCCCACCCAGGAAAACGAGACGATGACTCTTCACCGCGTGGCGGCGGCACAGTTCTTCTCCGGCACGGACGTGTCCGCCAACCTCCAGCTCTGCGTCGACCACATCCAACGCGCCGCCGAGGCGGGCGCCCGGCTCGTGGTGCTGCCGGAGAACAGCAACCGGGTACGCGACTACGCCGACCGCGCCCAGTGCTGGGAGCTCTCCGAGACGATCGAGGGCGCCTTCGTCGGCGGACTGCGCGAGGCCGCCCGAGAACTGGGCGTGTACGTCGCGGCCGGTGTGGACCTGCGTGGGGAGAACGCCCCCGACGTCCACATCTGTTCGGTCCTCATCGGGCCCGACGGCCAGATCATCGGCGTCCACCGCAAGCACGTGCTGTGGGATTACGAGTACACCCTCTTCGTCCCCGGCGACGAGCCCTACCAGGTGTTCGACACCGAGCTCGGCCGGCTCGGGCTGCTGCTGTGCGCCGACGGCATCGTGCCCGACACCCCCAGGGCCCTGGCCCTGATGGGCGCCCAGATCCTGTGCAACTCGCTGAACTCGCGCGGCCCCGACGAGTACCGCGTGCACGTGCCCCTCCGTGCGATGGAGAACCGGGTCTTCCACGTCGCGGCCAACACCGTCGGCGGCCCCGCCGACGGTTGGCCGTGGATGGGCGGCAGCCAGATCGTCGCACCCGACGGCACACGCCTGGCCGACGCCGGCGAGACCGAGCCGGGGATCATCGTCGCCGACGTCGACCCCGCCGAGGCCGACGACAAGGTCATGTCCGAGGTGGGCGACCTCTTCGCCTGGCGGCGCACCGACCTCTACCGGCCGCTGACCGAGTCGCTGGAGACCCTTCCGGTCGCCCCGATGTGCGGTCCCGCACCCGAGGACATGCCGACCCGGCCGCTGCGGGTGGTCACGCTCCAGGTCAGCCACTTCCCCAACACCGAGTGGACGGTCACCCGCGCGTTGGAGCAGATCGCCTACGCCGGGCGGCGCGGCGCCGACCTGGGCGTGCTGCCCTCCCTGTTCTGCTTCCGTCCGGGCGAGGAGGCCGCCGACCCGGCCGCCGCGGCCGAGCTGTCCGCGCAGGTGCTGGAGCGTCTGGCCAAGGCCTGTGCCGACGCGGGGTTGTGGGTGGTGGCCCACCTGGTCGAGGAGGACGCGGGAAGGTACTACTCCACCGCCTACCTGCTGGACCGCGCGGGCAGGGTCGCCCACACCTACCGCAAGACCCACCTGAACTCCGCCGAGCGGAAGTGGGCGGTGCCCGGCGACCGGATCGACGTGGCCCACACCGAGATCGGGACGATCGGTCTGATGGTCGGGGACGAGGTGTGGGTGCCCGAGGTCGCGCGGCTGCTCACCCTGGCCGGCGCCGAGGTCATCGCCCACCCGACCGATTGGCGGGTGCCCGAGGCCGCGCACATGGCCGCGACCGAGCGCACCGAGGAGAACCGGGTGCACCTGGTCTCGTGCACCCGGCTGGACAGTCCGGCCGACGTCGGCAGCCAGGTCGTGCGGGCCGACGAGTTCGCCCCGGGCCAGCCGATCGCGCTGATGCGCTACCCGACCGGATACTGGTCGCGGCCCGGGTTCGAGGAGCAGTTGCTGGTCGATCTGGACCTGCGGGAGTCCCACAGCAAGATGATGGGGCACCACCTGGATCCGGTGGCCACCCGTGCGCCTGAGTTGTACGGCATGTTCCTCGACTGAATCCGAAGGGGACGAACATCGGGTGGCCATTACCTCGCGTGATGGCCACCGATGGCTTTCACCGAACGGTGGGCGAGGTGCCGAAGTCGCACAAAGGAGGTTATTCCCTTCGGCTCGCGCCGGTGTTCGGAAAGGGCATTCCTCGCGGTGGCCCCTGAGGGAAGCGGGGGCGAGCTGTTCCGTTTACTGAAATCGCGTTACGGGATAGACTCGACCCGACCCCAGCATACTTGTGACACTGTTCCCCTAACAGGAACACAGGTGGGGGTACAGACTCCGCCCGCACCCGCCGGTGGAGCACATCCGCCCCCGTACTCGCGAGGAGCACGTCATGTCCGCCCTTCCCGCTCCGGAACAGGCCCCGGTGGGCCGAAGCTCCTCTGGAAGTCAGACCGTGGCCACGGTCGAACGCGCCGCCGACATCCTGCTGCTGTTCACCGAAACGGACTCGAACACGCTCGGGGTCACCGAGATCGCCGAGAAGCTGGGCACCTCCAAGGCCGCGGTGCACCGCATCCTGGCCTCCCTGCGCTCGCGCCACCTGATCCACCTCGACGAGGAGAGCCGCCGCTACTCGCTGGGGACCACCGCCATGAGGTTGGGCGCCGCCTACCAGGAGCGCCTGGACATACGCCGGCTCGTCGCCCCGGATCTGCGTTCGCTGTCCCGCCTGACGGGCGAGACCACCACTCTGTCCGTGCGCACCGGCGACGCCCGGGTCTACATCGACCAGGTCACCCCCCAGCGCGAGGTCATCATGACCGTCTCCCTGGGGGTGCGCTATCCCCTGCACGCGGGCAGTTCGTCCAAGGTGTTCCTGGCCTTCCTGCCTGAGGACGAGCGCGAGGCCTACCTGGAGCGCGAACCCCTCGGCTCCTTGACCGGGGAGACCATGGTCGACATCTACGAGCTGCGCCGGGAACTGGAGCGGATACGCGCCGCGGGTTATGCGACCTCCTTCGGCGAGCGCCAGGCGGGCGCGGCCTCCACCGCGGCCCCGATTCTGGACCACCGGGGCGAGCCCGTGGCGGTCATCAGCGTCTGCGGCCCTCGCGAGCGCTTCCTCGAAGAGGCCGAGAACTGCTCGCGCGCACTGCTGGAGACCACCCACAGGCTCTCCAGGCGCATGGGCGCCCGCCACTGAAAAGCGGCGGTGCACCGGGTCTCCCCGGTGCACCGCCGCTCGGCGTCCGCGCGGATCAGCGGTCGAGCGCCGCCTCCACACGCGCGTCCTGATCCAGGACCGCGCCGAAGACGCGCCGCACGAAGTCGGTGCGCTCGGCCTGGATCCGCTCCCGCAGCTCCCCTTCGGGGTGCAGCTGTTCGAGCACCTCGGGATCCACCGTGCCCTTCTCCGCCAACAGGTGCTCAAGGACCATGTTGCGGTCGCGCAGGATCCACACCTCCGAGGCCAGCTCGGTCACCATGCGGGCGATGTCGTCCAGCCGCTTGGATCCCAGGTAGTTGTCGGTCTTGCTCATGGGACGTCCTCTTTCGTCTCCGGGCGCCTACCGGCACCGGTCGGGCCCTTGGGCTCAGGCCTGCTCTGGCTTGCGCGCCCGGTTGGCCCAGGGGTAGTTGCCCGGGCCCACCCCGTAGGCCTCGATGTCGGTGAAGCCGATCTCCTTGAGCAGCCCCGGCACGTCGAGCTGCAGGGCCGAGCGCCAGTAGGGCTCGCCGCGGTTCTCGGTCTCCCAGTCCAGGACGACGGCGCGGAACGCCTCCTGGTGTTCGTAGGGGGCCACGTCGCCGATGACGATGTCACCGCCCGGCTCCAGGACCCGGAACATCTCGCGCAGGATCGCCTCGGTGGCCTTGGGCGGTGTCTCGTGGAACAGGATGTAGGCGGCGACCAGGTCCACCGAGGCGTCGGGCAGCCCGGTGTCCTCGGCCGCGGCCTGGATCAGCTCCCAGTCCAGGCCGAGCTCCGCCGCGGTGGCGTGGGCGTAGCGCAGCATCTGCGTGGACAGCTCCACCCCTGTGATCTTGGCGTCGGGGAAGACCTTGCTCAGGGACAGGGCGAAGCGGCCGGTGCCGATGCCCGGCTCCAGGATCCTGCGGTAGTCGCGCCGGGGCGCCTCCATGGCCAGCAGGGTGCGCTGGTCGTTGAGGTCCTCTCCGGTGCGCACCGCGCCCACGCCTCCGGGCTTGAGGACGTAGTGGTAGCCGAAGTCCTGGGTGATGACGCCCATCAGGTCGTGTCCGTCCCACCCGCCGGGGGTGAGATGGAAGCCGTTCTCCCAGTAGGAGGGGGGCGTGAGGTCGGGGTCGAGGGTGAGGGTGCCGGGGGCGTCGGACACGTCCAGCCACTCCTCGATGGCCGGGCGCACCTCCTCGGCGGCGGGGATGGCCCGCACGTAGATCTCCTCGGCCACGTAACGGGTGAGGAAACGGTCGAAGCGCCAGGCGCTGTCGTCGGCCAGGGTCTGGTGGACCGAGTCCCGGCGCTCCTTGAGCTTGGTCGGGGGTTCGGGGACGGCGGCCGTGTAGGCGGCCGCGGCCCGCTTCTGGAGTACACCGCCGGAGTAGCCCTGGAGTGAGCCCAGGAACTCCATCCCAGCGCGGCCCCGGTGACGGATGGGGACGTCCATCAGCGATCCTCTCTTGTTCCACTAGCTGGAACGACATTCCAGAAAATCTGGTCCTTACACCTTAATCGACCCCGATGGTGTGTCAATGGTCATTTTTCCCTCTTGACGCATCACGCACCATGTGTCCATTATTACTGGAACAGCTTTCCAACCAAGGAAACATAGACTGTTCGCGTAAAATCGCGAGAACTTCCGTTACCCACAGTGACGATCCTTTGAGCAGGCCCCGCCCCGCTCCCCCTTTTCGAGCCAGGTGTCCGACCTCCGCCGACCGCGCCGAAGACGACCCTTCCGGGCCCTGGCTCAGCCACACCACCCAAGCGTGTCCCCTCAGGGCGCGAACGAGGAGAAACCCATGACCGGACACCCGGTTCACGCGAACGACCCGGCTCCGTCCCGGGCCGGCTCCCCCCGCCGGGGCCCAGCCCTCACGGCCGCCGCGGTCTTCACGGCGGCGGCCCTGATGCTGACCGCGTGCGGCGCCCCCGGTTCCTCCGGCGGCCAGGAGGCGAGCACCACCATCACGGTGGGCACCACCGTCACCGAGGACGCCATCAACCCCCTGAACAAGCAGTACGCGACCTTCCAGTTCAACGCCTTCGACGCCCTGGTCCGGCAGATGCGAGGCGACGAGGAGCCCCAGCCGCGTCTGGCCACCGACTGGGAACAGGTCGACGACACCTTGTGGCGCTTCACCCTGCGCGAGGGCGCCACGTTCCACAACGGCGCTCCCGTCACCGCCGAGGACGTGGTCTTCAGCTTCAACGAGATCCTCGACCAGCAGTTCGCCAACGCCTCCTACATCACCACGGTCTCCGAGGTCCGTGAGGGGGAGGACGGGACCGTCGAGATCGAGACCTCCGAGCCCGACCCGCTGCTGCTGTCCCACATCGGCCAGATCTTCATCGTGCCCAAGGACCACTGGGAGGAGGTCGGCGGAGCCGAGGGCTTCAGCGCCGACCCCGTCGGCTCGGGCCCCTACGAGATCACCTCCTTCGACCCCTCCACGGGGGTGGAGTACCAGGCCTACGAGGACTTCTGGGGTCAGGCGCCCGCCACCGAGCACGTCCACGTCCGCTACATCACCGACACCGGCGCCCTGTCCTCGGCGCTGGAGTCCGGCGAGATCGACATCGCCCACGAGCTGGCGCCCGACGCCATCGAGGTCCTGGACGGACGCGACGACATCGTCGTGCACAACGAGTTCAGCGGCCTACAGAACATGTTCCAGCTCAACGCCGTGCAGGAGCCCTTCGACGACATCCGCGTCCGCAGGGCCGCGGTCGCCGCCATCGACGCCCCCGCCATGATCGAAGCCCTGTCCTACGGCGCGGGCACCATCGAGGACGGCCAGGTCGCCGCGGAGGGGGTCTTCGGCTACTCCCCCGACATCGAACGTCCTGCCTTCGACCCCGACCTGGCCCGCGAACTGCTGGAGGAGGCCGACGCGGTCGGCACCGAGATCACCCTCTCGGGCCAGGCCCGCGACACCTCCCTGCTGGAGTCCCTGGGCAACCAGCTCGACGAGGTCGGTTTCAAGACCACCATCGAGGCCAACGAGATCGGTGTATGGGTGGAGCAGTTGCGCAACGGAACCGACGCCGACATCTTCTACCGCGGCTCCTCCTACAGCGGGGTCTTCGACGCCGGACGTCCCTACTCCTTCATCTCCTCCGGCGAGCGCCCCTTCGTGGAGGACGAGGAGTGGACCGCGCTGTACGAGGCACAGCGCAACGAGATGGACCCCGAGGTGCGCGAGCAGCTGCTCATCGAGGCCTCCGAGTACGTCCGTGAGCAGGCCTACGTCCTCTACACCTACGGTCGGCCCTCCGTCTCGGCCAGCCACGCCGACGTCACCGGTGTCGACTACGGAGACGGCCTGGTCCTGCTGTTGGACGAAGCGGTCAAGAGCGACTGACCAGCGGTGACCCGGGGCGCGTGTGCCAGGCCCGGCACACGCGCCCCGGTTCCCGCCGAACCCGATCCCAAGGAGTGACCATGACCACCGCACAGCCCGCCGTCCCCGACGGGATGCGTGCCGACGTCGAACTGGCGCAGCGCGGCCGGTCCGAGATGCAGTTCCTCCAGGCCATGCGTGCCGGTCTGAGGCCGGTGCAGGCACGCCTGCGTGAACGTCTGGAGAAGGGGGCCGCCCTGGCCGAGGGTTCCGGCGACATCGAGCGGTTGCGTGCGGCCGTCGACGAGGAACTGGCCGAGGACACCGACCTGGGACTCATCGGCGCGGCCCTGCGGTGGAACCGCTCCGTTCTGACCCCCCGCGCGATCGACGCCTTCGAGGAGCGGAGCGAGGAGCTGACGGCCAAGGCCGTCCCGCCCCGGGCCGAGGCGATCACCGACCGCGGTGAGGAGGCGGTCCCCCGCTACTGGCGCTACGAGTTCCACGGAACCACCGGTGGGTGGGACGGCCACGAGCACATGGGGTTC
>CALGOD010000532.1 GCA_937957845.1 uncultured Nocardiopsis sp. | reverse complement strand
GGCTGGCGCCCCACCACGCCCCACAGGAGGGTTCCAGGATCTCCGAGACCGTGCAGGTGACCTGGGGCCCTTGATCGTCCTCGGCCGGAGGCTCCGTGGCCGTGGTCGGCCGGATCGGCACGCCCTGCGGTGACACGTGTGGTGTCCCCCGTGCGGGGGCGCCTCCCGCACCGACCAGTGTCAGGACGAGGATCATCGCCCCCGTCGTCGCCATCGCCCGTACCGGTCCCCTGTCCACGCCGAACTCCCCCAGCACCCCAGAATATATCTCACAGTATTAATATAACTACTGTAAGTTATAACCAGGGGGCAACAGCCCCGATCTGGCATAACGGACATCCGTGGGTGTCAGTAACCGTAACGTCCACGGAAGGGTGTGGTCACGGCGGCCACCAGGCCTCGCCGCCAAGAGGGCATGGCCTCACGCCAGCCGTGGTCGGCACGCACACCGATCCGCCCGTTCGTGAACCTCATCGGGTTGCCCGACATCGCATGCCCCTCCGACAGGTCCACCCCGCCCCCGGCCACGTCCAACGGAGCGCCCGCGTGTCCCGCGAAATTCGCGATACGGGCGAACTCCCCTCCCGGGTCGGCGACGAAGTCCTCGTAGCGCACCCGCAGGGTCGGGGTGCCGCGCCGGGACAGCGCGTCCAAACCGGCGTTCTGCGTCACCCACTGGACCGCCGCCCGCCCCGGGGAGTAACGGGCCATCTCCGGCTCGCTGCTCCTCTCGGAGGCGTCGGGGCGCGCGACCCGCCTGGCCCAGGAGTGGGCCACCGCCCTCGGGTCCCGCACCACGTGCAGCAGGTGCAGCCGCGCACCGTACCGCCGCCGCAGGCACGCCGCGAGCGAGGCGTGCTTGCTGGCGTCGACGATCACACGGGCTCCGCTGACCAGGGACACCGCCGAGTACAGCCGGTGGTAGAGCTCGGTGTAACGCTCACAACGGGCGGCCAGCGGACCGCCACGGGAGCCGTCGAGCAACGCCGGCAGGAAACGGGTGCGGTCGACACCGTCCTTGAGTCCGAGCACCTGGTCGGCGTCCAGCCGGTGCCAGCCACCGAAGGCCTCCCGTCCCACGTCGGCCCAGAAGTCGCAGTCGGAGAACGACCGGCCACAACCGCACCGCTCGTCCTCGACCAGTCCGCGCCGCCACAGGTGCACGGTCTCGCCGACCGAGCAGAACCCGGGCAACTCACCGAGGAGTCGTTCGATCAGGGTCGATCCCGAGCGACCCATGCCACCGACGAACACCAGCCGA
>CALGOD010000531.1 GCA_937957845.1 uncultured Nocardiopsis sp. | reverse complement strand
CAGGCCCGCCAACGCGTGTGCTCGGGAAGGTCGCAGTACTGGGGCGGACGGCCGGGCGAGGAGGCACGGGGCACCGGCCGGTCGCATCCGGGGAAGTTACAGGTGTTGGAGTCGGAGGCCACGGGCCGAGCGTAGCGCTTCGCCCGTCCCGAGGACGGGGCGTGTCGTCCCTGGGGCGGGGACGCACGGCGCCCCCGTACCGGACAGGAGCGGTACGGGGGCGTGCTCTGAACCGGCCGCGGTGCGGTGCCGGTCAGTCGTGTGCGCCGAAGCCGTCCACGCGGCAGACCATGGTGGTCACGAAGGGGCGGAAACCCTCCCGCTCCAGGAAACGGATGTCCTCGGAGGCGGTGGCCAGCGCGGAGAACTCGATGTCGCGCACGCCCATGCCGGCGAGCTGGCGGCGCACCTCCTCCAGCAGCTTGGAGCCCACCTCGGTGCCCGTGTACTCGGGGTCGATGGCGAAGGTCTGCACGACGGCCACGCGCTCCCCCCGGTCCCAGCTGCCGTGGGTGTTCTCACGGACGGTGACCATCGTGTACCCGGCCAGGTCGTCACCGTTCTCGGCCAGGATGGCCATGGTGTCGGGGTCCGCGAGCCAGTCGATGTACTGGGCGCGGCGGCGTCGCCAGGACTCGTCCATGCTCACGGTGCTGATGATGTCGGACAGGTGCGGAGCGGTCACCGTGTGCTGCTGGTGGAGGGCGCCCCACAGGTCCGCCAGTTCCTCCACCTCGTGCGCTCCCAGGTAGCGAAAGCGCAGAACGCCGAGGTCCGACGATCGAGGTTTGGTCATCAGCGAATTTTGCATGTTCTTCTCACCCGTTCCATCAGCGTGACGTGCTGATCCCCCGCGGTTCTCACGAACAGATCCGTGGTTGAGCTGTGGTCTCGACTGTACGTGGCGGCTTCGGTCGGGGCGTGCGCGACACAGGGAAAGAGATCGCTGAGATGACCTTGGGGGAATAAATGAATTTCTTTCCTTCTGTGGTGGGTGGGGGAGGTCACTCTGGGGATGTTGCTCTGCGTGTTCGGAATCACCCCCCAAATAGGGGTAATCCAATCGAAACCACCCGAAAACACATTTGTGCTGCCATAGCTTGGGAGACATGATCGATGTTCGGCGTCTGCAGCTCCTCCAGGCCCTCGACCGTCACCGCACGGTCGCGGCGACCGCGCAGGCGCTCAGCGTCACCCCGTCCGCGGTCTCCCAGCAGCTCTCCGCTCTGGCCAGGGAGACGGAGGTGCCGCTCGTGGAGCGCAACGGCCGCCGTTTCCTGCTCACCGGCGCCGCGCGCGTACTTCTCAAGCGGGCCCCCGTGATCTTCGCGGAGATGGAACGGGCCGCCTCCGACCTCGCCGAGTACGCCGAGGGCGACCGCGGTGTCATCCGGGTCGGCTCCTTCGCCAGCGGCATCAGCGACCTCATCGCCCCGGCCCTGGCGCGTCTGCGCGCCAGCCACCCCGGCTGGTCCTTCGAGGTCGTCCAAGCCGAGCCCGAGGAGAGCCCGGAGATGATCCGCTCGGGCGACCTGGACGTGGCCCTGACCATGTCCACCGGGCACCTGCCTCCCAAGGGCGACCCCGACTTTCGCACCGACTCGGTGATGGTCGAACTGTTCGACGTGATCCTGCCCTACCAGCACCCGCTGGCCGCCCGGAGCAGCCTCCATCTGGCCGAGGACCTCTCCGACCAGGACTGGATCCTCTCCGCGCCCGGCACGGCCTGGCACGAGTGCGTGTCCGGCGCGGCGCACCAGGCGGGCTTCCAGCCGCGCGTGGTGCACACGGTGGACGATTTCAGCGCCGTGTTCGCCCTGGTGCAGGCGGGCCTGGGGATCGCCCTGATGCCGCGTCTGGCCTGGACGGGATTGAACACCGCCCAGGTGGTGGTGCGCGGGGTGCGTGAGAGCGCACGGCGGCACATCATCGCCCTCTCCCGCGCCGGTGCCACTCCCGAGCCGTTGCTCACCGCCCTCCGTGAGGCGGCCAGGAAGGTCCCGGTCCCGTCCGTGGGTCCTTTCGCCATCGCCGGCTGACGGGCGGCCCGGTCAACCGGTCTCCGGTAGGGGCGGCACCTCGTCCAACACGTCCTGGGCGGACCGGTGCAGGTAGCGGGCCACGACCTGGATCGGTCGCCACGCCCAACTTCCGGTACGTCCCGCCAGGTACACCCGCCGGACCCCGCCCAGCTCCCCCAGGGGCGCGTGGGCGACCCCGCGTCTGGTCACCGCCGACAAGCCGGGCACCACCCCCACCCCCAGGCCGTCGGCGGCCAACCGCTCGACCAGTTCCAGGTTGTCGATGCCGTGGACGATCCGCGGGGTGAAGCCCGCGTCGGCGCACATGCGTCGCACGAGCGCCTCCTCGTCCCCCCGGTAGGGGCTGGCCGTCCACGCGGCGTCGGCCAACTCCCGTAGCCTTCTCCTGGTCAGGGTACGGCTGTCGGCGTTCTGGGAGGGTTGGGCGAGCAACAGGCCCTCACTCCCGATGGGGTGCACCCTCAGGGTCCCCGGAAAAGTCCGGGGAAGAAGACTGTACTGGTACACCACCCCGAGGTCGGCCCCTCCGTCCTGGAGCAGATCGAGGGCGTCCTCGGACTCGTACTCGGTCAAGTGGACCCCGATGCCCGGACGGTCGTGTCGCAGACGACGCAGGGCGGGCAGGACCAGGGGTGCGGCCGTGGTGTACATCACCAGGTCGACGCGGCCCACGGGCTCGCCCTCGCCGCTGAACTCCGCCCGCGCCGCCTCGACCCGGGCCAGGATCTCCACCGCGTGCTCGGCCAACCGGCGCCCGGCCGGAGTCAGGCGTACCCGCCGTCCGTCGGGGACGAGCAGTGGTGCGCCGGCCTCACGTTCCAGAACGGCGAAGTGTTTGGAGACCGCCGAGGTGCTCATGCCCGTGACCTCGGACACAGCCGCCATCGTCCCCAGACGCTCCAGTTCGACCAGCAGCCGCAGCCGGGTGAAATCCATCCACCAAAACTACATGATCCGTCAACCAAAGCTCCCTGGACAGAAACGAAGGGGAGAGATCCAATGGTCGGGTGATCCGCTTTCCCTCTCCCTCGCTGCGCCGTGCCCATTCCGGGGTGCCGGCTCCCCTCATGCTGCTCATCGGCATGTTCACCCTGCACACCGGCAGCGCCTTGGCCGTCACCGCCTTCGCCCAGGCCGCCCCCGCCACCGTCACCTGGCTCCGGTTGAGCTGGGCGGCGGTGCTGCTGCTGGCCCTTGGCGGACGTTCCCTGTGGCGGTCCGTGCGCGCCGCGACGCGGCGCGAGCTGGGGTCCGTGGTGATCCTGGGCACAGCCAGTGCCGGGATGATGCTGTTCTATTCCGAGGCCACGGCGCGGATCGAACTCGGCACGGCCACCTCCATCGAGTTCCTCGGCACCCTCGTGGTGGCGGTGGCGGCCATGCGGCGCCGCCGCGAACTCGTGTGGATCATCGCCGCCGTGGCCGGTGTGCTCTGCCTGACGCGGCCCTGGCAGGGCGAACTCGACCTGGCGGGGATCGCCTTCGCCCTGGCCGGGGCGGTCTGCGTCGTGGGTTACATCGTGCTGACCCAGAAGGTGGGGGCGGGTTTCAGCGCCGTGCACGGCCTGGCCCTGACCATGACCGTCGGTGCCCTGATCAGCGCGCCCCTGGGCGCCCCCGCCGTGCTCGCGGCGCCCGATCTGGACCTGATCCTGTTCACCCTGCTCATCGCGCTGCTCTTCCCGATGGTGCCGTTCCTGCTGGAGATGGTGGCGTTGCAACGGATGAGCCGTACCGCCTACAGCACCTTCTCCAGCCTGGAACCGGCGGTCGCCTTGGTGATGGGCCTGGTCGTCATCGGGCAGGCGCCCGCGGCCGTGCAGGTGGTGGGCATGGCACTGGTGGTGGTGGCCGGTGTGGGCGCGGCACGGGGGGACCACAGCGCCCGACCGGCCGTACCACGACGCCCGACGCGCTCCGACGAGGGTGCGGGTCCCTCCACGCCGGGGATCGAGGGACTCGCGGCGGACCAGGCCGCCTGAACCACTTTGACCCCGAAGGCACGCAAGGCGCACACGCGCGCCGGAGAGGGAAGGGATCAGGCGCCGTCGGGGGCCTGGATCGCCTCACCCGACGCGATCTCGCGAAGCGCCCGCACGTGTTCGTCGAAGGCCGCCCGTCCCTCCTCGGTCAACGCCAGGGAGGTACGCGCGCGCCGTCCCACCGTGATCTTGTGGACGCGCACGTAACCGGCCTTCTCCAGCACCGTGACCTGCTTGGACAGGGCGGAGTCGGTGATCTCCACGGTGTCGCGTACGAAGCGGAACTCGGCGCTCTCCACCGCGGCGAGCGCCGCGACGACGGAGAACCGGACCGGGGCGTGGATCACCTCGTCCAGCCTGCTTCGCGGATGGCTCATGACGAGCTCCTGCTGCGACGCAGGGACAGGTAGCCCGTCACCAGCAGCGGCAGCGCGGTCACCACCGCGCCCGGGACCCACCAGGACGGGTCCTGGGGAAAGTGCCTCGTGCCGAGGAGGAGCACCAGGCCGTAGACCAGGCCCCAGACGCCCATCCCCACCCCGTGCAGTCGGCCGAAGCCCCGGGGGACGACCGCACGGGTGACGGCCCAGGTGATGAGCGCCGTCAGGAACACCCCGAACAACCCCATGGCCAAGCCCATCGCCCAGGGGGCCGGATACAGCCCGATCGTCAGGGTCAGGAGGAAGCTGGCCACTCCGAAGGCGATTCCGAAACCCATGTACCACCCGCCACCGGAACGCGCCCGGGACTCCACCTCCTGTGCCAGGGCCAGCGCTTCCCGTGCCTCGTTCTGCCGCATGTCGCTCTCCGTTCGTTCAACTTGTTGCAAGAATGGCACTTAGTTTCCAACTTGGCAAGTGAATGCCAGAAATGCATGAGGGGAGGGTGGGGAGCGGGGCCGCGCCCACGCCGCCCCGGACCGACGGTCCCGACGTGCGCCGGGATGCACTACCTTGGTGCGAATCATGGCCGCGAAAACTGATCTCGAACTCCTGCGCGCCCACGAGCCCATACTCATGTGCACCAAGGGGGAGCTGTTCTTCCCCACCAACGTGGACTCCTACGTGCGCAACTGCAGTCTGTGGATCGAGGAGCCGGGCGGACGTGAAAGCGTCCTCGTCCCCGCCGGAGAACTCACCCTGGACCGCCTCGCCCGAGCGGAGGAGGAATGGCCCGGGCGTCACAAGCACCTGCGCTTCGTCCAGGAGGAGACCCTCCTGGAGGAGGCACGGCGCTACAAGGGCATGGCCCGCACCGTCATCCCCAAGAGCGGGCGCCTGGCCGCCGTCGGCGTCCTCGGCAGGGTCCTGGACATCCTCATGAAGCTGTCCCTGCTCATTCGCGGCGCGGTCCCCGGCGGTGTCACCTTCGCGGCGGTGACCCGGTACCGTGAGCGCGTCGACAACGGCGGGGCCACCTACTACGGCCGGGTCGTCCGCGAGGGCGGCTACGTCATCCTCCAGTACTGGTTCTTCTACGCCATGAACGACTGGCGGACCATCTACGGAGGGGTCAACGACCACGAGGCCGACTGGGAACGCATCACCGTCTACCTCGTGGAGAACCCCGACGGCACCACCC
>CALGOD010000530.1 GCA_937957845.1 uncultured Nocardiopsis sp. | reverse complement strand
ACGAAGCCGCCGATGGCGTGGATGGCGGGCCATGATCACGGCGGCGGTGGAGGAGGGGCCCCCGACGCCATGCCGGGGCTGGCCTCCCCCGAGGAGATGGAGGCCTTGGAGGAGGCCGAGGGGGTGGAGGCCGAACTCCTCTTCCTGGAACTGATGATCGCCCACCACGAGGGCGGCATCGACATGGCCGTGGCCGAGGTGGAGTTCGGCAAGGAGCAGAAGGTCGTCGACCTCGCGCAGAAGATGATCAACGGCCAGCGGACCGAGGTGGACTGGATGGAGAAACTGATCGACGAGCGCAGGAGCGCTTCGGACGCCTGAGCCGGCTCCCATGGCCACCGTCGCCATGTCCGGGGCCGGCCGACCGCCGTTCTCATGACGAAGGCGCGTCCCGCGGGACGCGCCTTCGTCATGCGCGCCATGTCCCCCCGGAACCCGGCGGTGCCGTTCCGCCGCCGTCGGGTGTGTGCGCGAAAGCACAGGACCGCGTCCGGTGGGGTGGTCATGGGCGGACCGCGCCGGATTCCTCCCAGGTGACGGGCGTCGGCGTGGCCGCGACGCCCATGAGAGACCCCCTGGTGAGGGCTACGCCACTCCCCCGGGAGACACGGAGAACACCGTGTTTCCGGGGGTACCCGCTAGTACGACACGGCGTAGCACTACAGTGTGTAGTACTACAGGCGGTCGGTCCTTGAGAGGCGGGTATGGAAGCCCTTGAACTCGCGCGGTGGCAGTTCGGCGTCACCACGATCTACCACTTCCTCTTCGTGCCCCTGACCATCGGGCTGTCCTTCATCGTGGCCGTGCTCCAGACCCTCTGGCACCGCACCGGCAGGCACGAGTACCTCCAGGCCACCCAGTTCTTCGGCAAGCTGTTCCTGATCAACTTCGCCATGGGAGTGGTCACGGGCATCGTGCAGGAGTTCCAGTTCGGCATGAACTGGAGCGAGTACTCCCGCTTCGTCGGCGACGTCTTCGGCGCCCCGCTGGCGATGGAGGCCCTGCTCGCCTTCTTCCTGGAGTCCACCTTCATCGGCCTGTGGATCTTCGGCTGGCACCGCCTCCCCCGCGCCGTGCACCTGGCCTGCATCTGGCTGGTGGCCATCGGCACCAACCTCTCGGCGTACTTCATCCTCGCCGCCAACGCCTGGATGCGGCACCCGGTCGGCTACACGGTCAACGAGGAGACCGGTCGCGCCGAGCTCACCGACATCTGGGCGGTCCTGAGCAACGACCAGGCCTGGTCCACCTACCTGCACACCGTCTCGGCCGCCTTCGTCACCGCAGGCCTGTTCGTGGTCGCGGTCAGCGCCTACAAGCTCTGGCGCAACAGCCACCACAACGACACCGGCGTGGTCGGAGTCACCCCTCCCGAGCGCGACTTCGCCCTGTTCCGCGGAGCCCTCAAGGTCGGCCTGGTCTTCACCCTGGCCGCCGGCATGCTGACGGTCTTCTCCGGTGACCACCAGGCCAAGCTCGCCGCCGAGTACGAACCCATGAAGCTCGCCGCGGCGGAGGCCCTGTGGGACACCGAGGAGGGCGCGGCCTTCTCCGCCCTGGCGGTCGGCGACACCGAGGAGCGTTACAACCCCGTCGACATCACCGTCCCCCACGTGCTCAGCTTCCTGGCCACGGGCGAGTTCGACGGCCAGGTGCACGGGATGAACAACCTCCAGGAGGCCTATGAGGAGTACTACGGCCCCGGGGACTACATCCCCAACGTGTTCGTCGTGTACTGGTCCTTCCGCCTGATGATGGGCCTCGGCGGCTTCGGTATCGCGGTCGCCGCGCTGGGCCTCTACCTCACCCGGGGCAAGGAGCGCATGCCGACCGGCCGGTGGTTCTACCACGGGGCGATGCTCGCCCTGCCCGCGGCGCTGGCGGCCAACATCTTCGGCTGGGTCCTCACCGAGATGGGCCGTCAGCCCTGGACCGTGCACGGTGAGCTGCTCACCGCGGCCAGTGTCTCCCCCGGCGTCAGCCTCAACACCGTCGCGATGAGCCTGGCCGGGTTCACCGCCGTGTACGGAGTGCTCTTCGTCATCGAGGTCGGGCTGCTGCTCAAGTACATCAAGGCCGGCCCCTCCCACCTCGTCCCCGACCTGGAGAAGGACGAGGACGAGTCCGAGATCCCGCACTTCAGCTACTAGGAGCCAAGGACCATGGATCTGGCCGTCATCTGGTTCATCGCCATCGCGGTCCTGTGGACCGGGTACTTCGTCCTGGAGGGGTTCGACTTCGGGGTCGGCACGCTCATGCCGTTCATGGGCCGGCGCGACTCCGTGGACCGCCGGGTCGCCATCAACTCCATCGGACCGGTCTGGGACGCCAACGAGGTGTGGCTGATCACCGCGATCGGCGCCATGTTCGCCGCCTTCCCCGCCTGGTACGCCTCCACGCTCAGCGGGTTCTACGCTCCCCTGTTCCTCATCCTCATCGCGCTCATCCTGCGCGGAGTGGCCTTCGAGTACCGGGGCAAGCGGGACGACTCCACCTGGCGTGCCCGCTGGGACATGGCGATCTTCGTGGGCAGCACCGTGCCCGCCTTCCTGTGGGGCGTGGTGTTCGCCAACCTCCTTCGGGGCGTGGCCATGAACGCCGACCACATCGTCACCGCCTCGGTCATGGACCTGTTCACCCCCTACGCCCTGTTCGGTGGGGTGGCGACGCTGTCACTGTTCACCCTGCACGGGGCCATCTTCCTGACCCTCAAGACCGACGGGCCGGTGCGGGTACGCGCACGCCGGGCCGCCCTGTGGACCGCGTGCGTCGCGGTCCCCTCCACCGTGCTGTTCCTGGCATGGACGCAGTACGCGTACGGAGGCGGGGCGCGGACCCTTCCGCTCGTCCTCATCGCCGCCGCGGCCCTGGTGGGTGGGGTCGCGGCGGCCTGGCGACACCGCGAGGGCTGGTCGTTCACCTGCACGGCGGTGACCATCCTGGCGATGTTCGCGGCGGTGTTCGCCTCGCTGTTCCCCGACGTGCTGCCCTCGACCACCGACCCCGCGTTCGGACTGACCGTCGCCAACGCCTCCTCCGCCGAGTACACGCTCACCGTGATGACCTGGGTGGCGGTGGTGTTCCTGCCCCTGGTCCTGCTCTACCAGGGATGGAGCTACTGGGTGTTCCGGCGGAGGGTGACCGGAGAGACCGTGACCGGGGAGACCGTGACCAGGGAGGGTCCCGCCCGGTCGGAGGGGGACCACAGACGTCCCGAACCCGCCGCATGAGACGGCGCGGACGCCTGGTCGGGCGTCCGCGCCGCGTGATACTGGGCGTGTTCGACGGAACTCCCGTCGAACACGCCCGTAGGACGCGGCCCGACCGCACTGCTCCCGGTCCCGTCGCCGTACGGGCACCAACCGCTCCGGGTGCTCCGGCAGCCGGCCGAGACGACGTCGTGAGGTCCCACTCCCATGAAGCCCCTTGACCCGCGCCTGGTGCGCGCCGCCGGCGCGGTCCGCACACACCTGGCGGTCTCCGTGGCCGGCGGAGTGCTCATCACAGGGCTCATCCTGCTCCAGGCCTGGCTGCTCGCCCGCGCCATCAGCGGTGCCTGGCGGGGCGAGGGGATGGACACTCTGGGCTGGGTGGTCGGCGCGGTCGCGATCGTCGCCGTGGCCCGGGCGCTGCTGTCCTACGTGGAGGAGACCTCCGCCCTGCACAGCGCGGCGCGCACCAAGTCGCAACTGCGTCGCCGTCTGGTGGCGCACGTGACCGGATCGGGCAAGGTGTGGACGGCCGAACCGGGCTCCGGCCCCGAGGAGGAGTCGCCCAAGGCGGGCGAGCTCGTCACCCTGGCCACCCGCGGTCTGGACGCGCTCGACGACTACTTCGCCCGCTATCTGCCCCAACTGGTCCTGTCCGCGATCGTGCCGCTCGCCGTGCTGATCGTGGTGTTCTGGGCCGACTGGATCTCGGGGATCGTCATCCTGGTGACGCTGCCGTTGATCCCGATCTTCATGGCGCTGATCGGCATGCACACGCAACAGCGCACCGAACGGCAGTGGCGGCTGCTGAGCCGCCTGGGCGGCCACTTCCTCGACGTCATGGAGGGGTTGCCGACCCTGGCTGTGTTCCGCCGGGCCAAGGCCCAGGCGTCGATCCTGCGCGAGGTGGGCGACGACCACCGCAGGGCGACGATGGGGACGCTGCGGATCGCCTTCCTGTCGGCGTTCGCCTTGGAGCTGCTGGCGACCCTGGCCGTGGCGTTGGTGGCGGTCGAGGTGGGACTGCGCCTGCTGGGCGGCTACATGGACTACCAGACGGCGCTCCTGGTGCTCATCCTGGCCCCCGAGGCCTACCTGCCGCTGCGCGAGGTGGGCGCCCGGTTCCACGCGAGCATGGAGGGTGTGGCGGCGGCCGACCAGGTGTTCGCCGAACTGGAGCGCGGGCGTGAGGCCCCCGTGCGTCGCGACGCCGGGACCGACGACGATGGGGACCCCACGGTGACCGACGGGCGGCGGAGCGCCGGCGATCCCCCTCCCCCACCCACCGGACGGCCCTCCCCCGCCACCGGTGGTGACATCCGCCTCGAGGGTGTGGAGATGCTCTATCCCGGACGGGACGTCCCCGCCCTGGCCGGGGTGGACCTTGAGATCCGGGCCGGGGAGCACGTGCTGCTGACCGGCCCCAGCGGCGCGGGCAAGTCCACCCTGTTGTCGCTGCTGCTGCGTCTGAACGAGCCCACTCGGGGCAGGATCAGCGTGCGTGCTCCGGGAGGAGGGTGGGAGCCCCTGGAGGCGATCCCCGCCGACGACTGGCGGCTCGGCCTCGCCTGGGTCCCCCAACATCCCTATCTGTTCGACGTGTCCGTGGCCGACAACATCCGGTTGGGGGCACCGGAGGCGTCCATGGAACGGGTGCGCGAAGCGGCCCGGATGGCCGAGGCCGACGCGTTCGTCTCCGCGCTTCCGGAGGGATACCACACCCGGCTCGGCGAGCGCGGTACACGGCTCTCGGCCGGACAGCGGCAGCGGATCGCCCTGGCGCGGGCGATGTGCCGGAACGCACCTCTCGTCCTGCTGGACGAACCCACCGCCCACCTGGACCCGGAGAACGCCGCCGCGGTCCGCACCGCCGTCGCCCGACTCCTGGTGGGGCGGACCGGGATCATCGTCGCCCATGACACCGGCTGGGCCCGCGAGTCCTTCGGGGACACCTTGAGAACCGCGTCGCTCGCACTGCCGACCCGGAAGGGGAGCCCGTCGTGACAAGGTCCGACACCACCGTTTCCACCGACCCTCTCCAGGTTCCCGAACGCGAGCGTCGCCGCGATCCGCTGTGGAGGATGATCTCCTTGGCGTGGCCGCGCGGTGGCCGGTTCGCGCTGGGGGTGCTTCTGGGAGCCGCGGCGACGGGCGCGGGTGTGGCCCTGCTGGGCCTGGCCGCGTGGATGTTGGCCACCGCGGCGGCCCATCCTCCGATCACCGCCCTGGGTGTGGCCGTGGTCGCCACGCGCGCACTGGGGGTCGGCCGGGGTGTGGCCCGTTATCTGGAACGGCTGGTCACCCACGACGCGGCGTTCCGCACACTGGCCGAGGTGCGGGTACGGGTCTACGAACGCCTGGCCGCCACCGAGCCCTTCGGCCGTTTCCGCTCCGGAGACCTGGTCTCCCGGCTGGTCAACGACACCGAGGCCACCCTCGACCTCCTGGTGCGCGGGCTCACCCCTCCGCTGATCTCGGTGGTGACCGGAGGGGCCACGGTCCTGTTCCTGACCGTGCTCTACGTACCGGGCGGTCTTCTGTTGGCCGCGGGACTCCTGCTGGCCGGGCTCGCCGTGCCCCTGGCCGCCGCCGCACTGAGCCGGGCGCCGGGCGAACGCCAGGCCAAGGCGCGCGGGGAACTGTCGACGGCCCTGGTGGACACCTTGCACGGTGCACCCGACCTGGTGGTCTACGGCGCCATGGAGCGACAGGTGGAGCGGGTCGACGCGGCCGACGCCGAACTGACCAGGTTGGCGCGCCGGGACTCCACGCTCCTGGGGCTGGGAGCCGGAGCGAGCGCGCTGATCACCGGCCTGACGGTGTGGGGGGCCCTGTTCCTGGGGGTGGCCGCGGTGGAGGGCCGCGCCCTGGACGCGGTCTCCCTGGCCGTACTGGTCCTGACCACGTTGGCGGCCTTCGAGATCGTCGCGCCGCTGCCCGCGGTGGCGGCCAGGCTGGGCTCGATCCGGGCCGCTGGCGCCCGTCTGTTCGGGGTCCTGGACACCCCCGCCGCGGTCGCTCCGCCGACCCGCACGGGCTTGGACGCCGAGGGCGGAACGGTCCGTGTACGGGACCTGCGGGTACGGTACGGGCCCGAGGAGCCGTGGGCGCTGGACGGGGTGGACCTGGAGATCCCCGCCGGATGGACCGTGGCGGTGATCGGCCCGAGCGGTGCGGGCAAGAGCACACTGGCCTCGGTGCTGCTGCGGTTCCGTGACCCGGACGAGGGCCGTGTGGAGATCGGCGGGGAGGACATCACGGCGTACCCGTCGGACGAGGTGCGTGGCGTGGTCTCCGGCGTACCGCAGGACCCGCACGTGTTCGCGTCGACGCTGCGGGAGAACCTGCGACTGGCCCGGCCCGGGGCACGGGACGACGAGCTGTGGGAGGCCCTGCGACGGGTGCGCCTGGCCGACGAGGTGGCGGCGATGCCGCGTGGACTCGACACCCAGGTGGGTACGCACGGTCTGGGGCTGAGCGGTGGGATGGTGCAGCGCCTGGCGCTGGCCCGGGCCGTGCTGGCGGCCCCGCGGGTGCTCGTGCTGGACGAGCCGACCGCCCACCTGGACCCCGGCACCCGCGACGCGGTCGTGGAGGATCTACTGGCCGCGGCCGAGGGCTTCTCCACCCTGTTGATCACGCACGACCTGACGGGCCTGGACCGGGTGGACCGTATCTACGTGGTGCGTGACGGACGGGTGCTCCAGGAGGGGACCCACGAGGAACTGTCCCACCGGGAGGGGTGGTACCGCGACGTCCTGACGGGTTGAGGACCGTCGTCCGACCGAGAGGGCCGACCTCGGTGCGACCGGGAACCACGTCCCGCCCCGAGCCCGGACCGACGGCGAGGGCGATTCTCGTGGGACGTTTCGCCGGGAACCGGTCGCCGTGGGACAGGGTGTGTGCGCCCGCCCGACATGCCTTAGTGTTCCCTCGTGGCCAATCCTGTTCGTGAGTTCCTCGGTGGCGTCGGCACCCTGTTGCGCGGCTTCGCTCGGCTG
>CALGOD010000529.1 GCA_937957845.1 uncultured Nocardiopsis sp. | reverse complement strand
GGTCAGACAGTCGAAGGCGTCCAAGACCCCCGGGGCCCTGACCAGTCCTTCCGCGCGGCGTAGGTCAGGGTCCACGGCGTGCTGCCGCAGCGGTTCGATCCCCGGGCCGACCGGGACGTACCCCGAACCCGGCCCGGGGTCGTGCCAGTGGCAGAGCTCATGGCTGTACCACGCGAACGGGGACATTCAGGCACGTCCCCTCGTGAGGACGGTTAGCCCGCCGGCCGCGGCGATCCGCGTGCGGTGGTGCTCCCGTTCGTGGTCGGTAACGCGCTTGGTGGCCAGGATCGTCTGCGGCCAACCGAGGGCCCGGGCGTTCTCCTCCTGTGTCAAAGGGCGCTCACCCACCTCCTTCTCCAGGTCACGGATACGACGGGCGGGTTCGATCACCCCTTTGTCGTAGGCCTCTCCTTCGGGGCCGTCGTTGCGGGTGCAGGCGATCGCTCTCAGTACCGCGCCGAAGAACGCGGCGCCGGTGGTCTCACTCATGTCCGTCCCTTTCCGGTGGGGGTACGTCGTAGGTGTCGGAGTGTGGGGGCGTGGAATGCCCGTGTCCTGTCGGAGCCGCCGTTCAACCGATCAGGCCGAGGCGGCGTCCGGCCTTCTCCAGGACCGCGGCCGCCTCCTCCAGGTCGTCGGCCGAGTGGCTCAGATTGACGATCGTGCGCAGCCGTGGCAGCGCCCGCGGAACCGCCGGGTAGACGATCGGCTGCACGAACAGGCCGTCGGTCTGGCACAGGCGAGCCATCTCCTGAGCCTGCTCCGCGGACGAGCACAGGATCGGCACGACCGGGGAGGCGCTCCGGAGGGTGTCGAATCCCACGGAGTGCAGGCGGTCGCGCTATACGTCGGCGAGCCGCCGCAGGCGTTCGATCATCTGGGGCGCGGCGTCGATCACCTCGAAGGCCGCCTTGGCCGCCGCGACCTGCGCGGGGGTGACGGCCGCGGAGAACATCCAGCCGCGCGCGTTGTTCTTGAGCGCGAAGACCAGATCGCGGGAGCCGGCCACGTAGCCGCCGGCGCTGGGGATGGTCTTGGAGAGTGTGCCCATCTTGATGTCCACACGCGCGGGATCGAGCCCGAAGTGTTCGACGATGCCCCGGCCGGTGGCCCCGAGGACCCCGATGCTGTGCGCCTCGTCCACCATCACCGGCACGCCGTGCCGCTCGCACAGGTCGAGGATGCCGGGCAGATCGGCGATGTCACCGTCCATGCTGAAGACGGCGTCGGTGACCACGAGACGGCCCGCGCCCTCGGTCCGGCGCAGCGCCCGCTCCAGGTCACCGAGGTCGTTGTGGGCGTAGGTGACCACGTCCGCACCGGACATGCGGTAACCGTCGAGGATGCTCGCGTGGTTGTACACGTCCCCGACGACCACGTCACCGGGGCCCAGGAGCGCGCCCAGGGTCGCCTGGTTGGCCATGTAACCGCTGGAGTAGACGATGGCGTCCTCGGCGCCGAGGAAGTCCGCGATCGTCGATTCCAGTTCCCGGTGGAGGTCCAGGGTGCCGGCCAGCAGCCGGACGCCGTGGGCGCCGGTGCCGAAGCGCTGCATGGCCAGCTGGGCCTGCGCACCGATGTAGTCGTGACCGAGCAGCCCGAGGTAGCTGTAGGAGGCCAGGTTGATGAACCATCGCCCGTCGAAGCGGATGCGCGCCCCCTCGGCCGCCTCGATGACGGGTTCGTAGAAGTAGTCGTCCCGGGCGACGATCGTGCGGTCCTCACCGGACAGGGCGTCGATGCGCTGGTCGAGGAAGGTCCCTCCCGGGCGGTCGGCCAGACGCCCCGGCAGGGTGCGCCCCGGGGTCCGGTTCGGGGCCGTGAGGGTCCGCGGAGGTGACGGCGGGGCGGCCGGGGCCGTCGGGGGACGGAGCGATGCGGTCGACACGGACGGGGCGTTCCGATCCGCCGGAGGCGCGGCGGGTCGCCTGCCGGCGGCCCCGGATCGCGGGGTGGGCGCGCTCGGTTCCGGTTCCCGGCGGTACTGGTCCCAGGGCGACGTGAAGCCCGCCGGCGTGGGAGGAACCGGTGTGGGAGGGGGCACGGC
>CALGOD010000528.1 GCA_937957845.1 uncultured Nocardiopsis sp. | reverse complement strand
TTCCACTCCCCCGACTGTCGGTCGAAGGTGCGGGGCGTCGAGGCCACACGGAAGTTGGCGACCGCGGCTCCACTGGGAGTGAAGCGCAGTTCAGGGTCGTCGACCAGGTTGCCGACGAGCGTGATCTGGGTTTCGCCTGCCATGGATGGGCTCCGGTTCGAGGTAGTCGGATCAGGCGGTTTCGCCTGCTCCCCCGATCATCCCCGCTGCTAGTGACATAGCGGGAGGAGTCGGGGCCAGGGGTGTGATGTCGCCTCAGCGGGCCTCGGGACGGAGCACCTTGGTGCGGATGACGGCTTCGGCCAGACCGAGCTGACGGTCCAGCTCCTTGACCGTCTCGGGCTTGGCGCTGAGGTCGATGACCGCGTAGATGCCCTCGGAGTTCTTCTCGATGTCGTAGGCCAGGCGGCGCTTGCCCCAGATGTCGACCTTCTCGACCGAGCCGCCGTCGTTGCGGACGACGCCGAGGAAGTTCTCCAGCGACGGGGCGACGGTGCGCTCGTCGAGGTTCGGGTCGAGGATGACCATGATTTCGTAACGACGCATAGGCGTACGTTCCTCCTCTGGACTGTCGCGGCCATGGAATCTCCATGGCAGGAGGGCAGGAGCCCGCGGTGTGCGCCGCGCCGCCCTGGGCGGACGCCGTGCGGACTCTGAGCCATACGGGAGGCAACTTTATCAGCAGACGGACACCACCCTGTTCCGCCTGTGGACGGCGACGGGGCGAGAGGGTCCGTGGAAGACGCGTGGGGCCGGTGCGCGAACGCACCGGCCCCACGGCCTCGTCACCTCAGCCCGTCACGGTGTCAGTCGTTACGGCCCAGAGTGAACAACCTGTTGTTCTCGGTACCGCTGGCGCCACCACGCCCCCACGGCCAGGACGACCTGTCGTCGTCCTCGCCGTCCGTCGGATCATCGCCCGGGTTCGGGATGCCCTCACAGTGCTCGGGCGGATTGGGGCCGAAGCACTCGTTCGGCGGGTCCGGTTCCGGGCTCTGGTTGCAGCGCCAGTCCAGGGGGTGGCAGTCCTCATCGGTGGGATCCTGCTCGCACTCGGGCCCGTACGGGTCCTGCTCACACGGGTCGAGGTCGGTCGGCTCCTCACTGGGTTCCGGGCTCTCCTCGTCGGAGGGCTCGTCGCTCGGGCTCGGGGTGGGCAGGAAGTTCTCCTCGGCGCCGACGTACTTCGGCGGGGGGAACTGCTCGATCGGCTCCCCCTCCATCGCCTTCTCCATGAAGGCCTTCCACACCTTCGCGGAGGTGCCTCCACCGAAGATCTCGTCGTCGCTCATCCCCTCGAAGTACAGGGGCTCGCCCTTTTCCCGACTCAGCCCCACCGCGGTGGAGAGTTGGGGGGTGTACCCGACGAACCACGCGGAGACCGCGGCGGTGGAGGTACCGGTCTTGCCCGCGACGGGACGGCCGTCGGACAGGGCGGCCTTCTTGCCACCGCCGTTCTCGACCACCTGGGTCAGGGCGAAGGTGACGTCGGCCGCGACGTCGGCGCTGACCGCCTCGGTCCCCCTCTCGAGCTCGTCCTTGTCCTTGGGTTCGATCACGTTGCCGTGGATGTCGCGGACCTCCCGGACCATGTGCGCGGGGTAGTGCCTTCCTCCCGCCGCGAAAGTCCCGTAGGCGGACGCCTGGTCCAGCGTGTTGACCTGGTGCGTGCCCAGGGCGATCAGCGGACCGCGGGTGGAGGTGTCCATCCGGCCGGGGTCCACGCCCAGGGCCACGGCACGGTCGTCGACCTGCTGCGTACCGACCCGGATGGCCAACTCCACGAACGGGGTGTTGACCGAGTCCGCGGTGGACTTGATCAGGTCGACCGGCCCGTAGCTGGCGCCGCCGGCGTTCTGGACGGAGTTCTGGAGTCCGGGGAACTCCTGGGGGGAGTCGCCGTCGAACATACTCCTCAGGCTGATGCCCTGGCTGAGCGCCTCGGCCAGTACGTAGGGCTTGTACGACGAACCCGCCTGGGTCTGGTGCGTCAGCGAGTTGTTGGGCACCTGGGAGGCGTCCGGGCCTCCGTTGAAGGCGACGATCTCCCCGGTGTCCGGT
>CALGOD010000527.1 GCA_937957845.1 uncultured Nocardiopsis sp. | reverse complement strand
GCGGTGAAGGGGAGGAATCCGCCCGGACGCTCTACCGGTGCCGGGGGTGCGCGGATGCGCGCGGTGGCGCCGCGGGGAAGCGGCGAACCCCCACCTCGAACTCCCTAGCGCGTGAGAGTAGAGCAAATGTCCCGAAAAGGGAAACCAAACTGTGATAAAGCTGGTCAGGGTGGGGTTCCTGGAGTCGGTGGTCCGCCGTATCCGCGACAATGGGGGATGTGAGTCTCTACCGCGATGAGGGTGTCGTCCTGCGCAACCAGAAGTTGGGTGAGGCCGACCGCATCGTCACCCTCCTGACCCGTCGTACGGGCCTGGTCCGCGCCGTCGGCAAGGGGGTGCGCCGCACCAAGTCCCGCTTCGGCGCCCGCCTGGAACCGTGCACCCATGTCGACCTGCAGTTGCACACCGGGCGCACCTTGGACGTCATCACCCAGGCCGAGACGGTGCGCGCCTACGGTGAGGCGGTCGTGTCCGACTACGCCCGCTACACCGCGGCCACCGCGATGCTGGAGACCGCCGAGAAGATCGTCGCCGTGGAGAGGGATCCCGCGCTGCGTCAGTTCCTCCTGCTCATCGGTGCCCTGCGTACCTTGGGTGAGGGGCGTCACGACTCCCGCCTGGTCCTGGACGCCTACCTGTTGCGCTCGCTCGCCGTCGCCGGATACGCCCCGGCGCTGACGGAGTGCGCCCGCTGCGGCAGTCGGGGGGAGCATCGCGCGTTCGCCGTCCACGCGGGGGGTATGGTCTGCTCGGTGTGCCGTCCCCACGGCTCCGTGCACCCGTCCCCCGACACCCTCCGGCTGATGTCGGCGCTGCTCGGAGGGGACTGGGAGGGCGCGGACGCCAGCGAGGGCGGACATCGCTCCGAGTGCAGCGGGTTGGTCGCGGCCTATCTGCAGTGGCACCTGGAGAACGGAATCCGATCACTGCGCCATGTGGAGCGTTCTTGAGCCTGTTCAGCTTCGACACCGGTAAACGGCGGGAGTACGCCGCGCCCGTCCCGCACCCCAGCGGCGACCGGCCGCCCCGGTTGCCCGTCGACCTGGTACCCCGACACGTGGCCGTGGTCATGGACGGCAACGGCCGCTGGGCCAAGGAACGCGGGATGGCGCGCACGGAGGGGCACAAGGCAGGCGAGTCCTCACTCTTCGACGTGATCGAGGGCGCCCTGGAGATGGGGATCCCCAACCTGTCCGCCTACGCCTTCTCCACCGAGAACTGGAAGCGCTCCCCGGACGAGGTGCGCTTCCTGATGGGCTTCAACCGCGACACCATTCGCAGGCGCCGTGACGAACTGCACGCACGTGGCGTGCGCATCAGGTGGGCCGGGCGCGCGGGGCGGTTGTGGAAGAGCGTCGTCAAAGAGCTTCGGGACGCCGAGGAGATGACGCGTGACAACACCGCGATGACCCTCCAGTTCTGTGTGAACTACGGCGGTCAGGCCGAGATCGTCGACGCCGCCCGTGAACTGGCCCGTAAGGCCGCCGCGGGGCTGCTCTCACCGGAGAAGATCACCGAGGAGACCCTGGCCCGGCACCTGTACGCTCCCGACGTTCCGCCGGTGGACCTGTTCGTGCGCTCCTCCGGTGAACAGCGCACGTCCAACTTCCTGCTGTGGCAGTCCGCCTACGCCGAGTTCGTGTTCCTCGACACGCTCTGGCCCGACTTCGACCGCCGTGACCTGTGGCGGGCGTGCGAGATCTACGCGAGCCGGGACCGCCGCTACGGCGGTGCCGTGCCCAACCCCGTCCAAAAGGAGAAGAAGTGATGGCAGGTGGTCCGGACGTCTCGGTGCTGAGCCCGGGGATGTCGCTGGTGTCGGTGGGAGACAGCTTCACCGAGGGTGTGGGCGACCCCTACCCGAGCCCTGGAACGGGCTTTCGCGGCTGGGCGGACCGGCTCGCCGAGCATCTGGCCGACCACCTCGGCGAGATCGAGTACGCCAACCTGGCGGTACGCGGCAAACTCATGCGACAGATCATCACCGACCAGATTCCGCCCGCTCTGGAGATGGCCCCGAACCTGGTCACGCTGAGCGCGGGCGGCAACGACCTGCTGCGCCCGGGCGGGGACCCCGAGCGGATGGCCCGGATCCTGGAGGCCACGGTCAGGCGCCTGCGGGGCGCGGGCAGCCAGGTCGTGTTGTTCACCGGCGTCAACATCTCCAAGGGTTACATGCGCGGCGCCATCGGCCTGTTCGCGCGTTACTACATGCACATCCGGGCCATCGCCGACGCACACGGCTGTTTCCTGGTGGACCAGTGGTCCATGAAGGTGCTCACCGACCCCCGGGCCTGGGACGAGGACCGGCTGCACATGTCCCCGGAGGGGCACCGCCGTCTGGCGTTGCGCGTGGCCGAGGTACTGGGTGTGCCGGTGGCCGAACGCTGGGACGCGCCCTGGCCCGAGCGTGAGCCGGTCAGTTGGAGTCAGGCGCGCCGAGAGGACCTGACCTGGGTACGCGAGTCGCTCGGGCCGTGGATCGGGCGGCGTCTGACCGGGCGGTCCTCGGGGGACTCGGTCACGGCCAAGCGTCCGGAACTGGTCCGTATGACCAAGGACCGCTGAGCCCTTCATGGTGTGAGATGGCCCTCAAAACCCCGAAGAGCGTCAACCTACTGTCGCGTAACCATGGCGTTGAGTCGGATCATGGCGCATTATGAGTGGATTTGGGAAGGACTCAACACACCAGGACATCGTGTCCTTCGTTGCTCTGGGTGACAGCTTCACGGAAGGTCTGAGCGACCCCTATCCGGACAGCGACAGCATTCCCACCGGTCGTTATCGCGGTTGGGCCGACCGGGTGGCCGAACACCTCGCGGAGCACGTCGGTGAGCTGCGGTACGCCAACCTGGCCGTGCGCGGCAGGCTCATAGGCCAGATCGTCGACGAGCAGGTGCCCCGGGCGATCGAGCTGGCCCCGGATCTGGTCACGCTGTGCGCCGGCGGCAACGACATCCTCCGTCCGGGCAGCGACCCCGACGCCGTGGCGGCCGTCTTCGCCCGAGCGGTGGAGGAGCTCGGCCGGACCGGTGCGCGCATCGTCGTCTTCACGGGCTTCGACACCAACTGGCAGCCGGTGATGCGTCCCCTGCGCGGCAAGATCGCCACCTACAACATGCACCTGCGCGCCATCGCCGACCGCTACGGCTGCGACGTGGTGGACGTGTGGAGCATGCGCATCCTCGACGACCCCCGTGCCTGGAGCGAAGACCGGTTGCACCTGTCGTCGGAGGGGCACCGCCGCATGGCCCTGCGCGTGTGCGGGGTTCTCGGGGTTCCGGTGGGGGACCCCTGGCACAGGCAGTGGCCGCCCACCGAACGACGCGACTGGCGCATCGCCCGTCAGGAGGACCTGCACTGGGCGCGCGAGTTCCTGGTGCCCTGGATCGGCCGCCGCCTCACGGGTCGCTCCTCGGGGGACGACGTGAGCTGCAAGCGCCCCAGTCTGGAACCGCTCCGGCTACCGCGAGACTGAGACACCCGCCTCCGGGGCCGTCTCCGGCCCCGGACAGCGGACGGGGGGACGAACCGAACGTCCGTCCCCCCGGCAGTGACCGCCGTCTTCGTCCCTAGGAGCAATTGGAACAGGTACCGAAGACCTCGACGGTGTGGGTCACGTTGCTGAATCCGTGTTCGGCGCCCATGTCGGCGGCCCACTTCTCCACGTCCGGATTCTCGATCTCCACCGCGGCCGAGCACACTCGGCACACGATGTGGTGATGGTGATTCTCGGTGTCGCACGCCCTGTAGACGGCTTCGCCCTCGTCGGTGCGTAGTACGTCCACCTCGCCTGCGTCGCTCAGCGACTGCAGAGCTCGGTAGACGGTGGTCAGCCCGATCTTGGAACCCTCGGCGCGCAGGTCCGCGTACAGGTCCTGGGCGCTGCGGAAACCAGAAGACCCGGTTAGGGCCCGGCGTACCACTTCGCGTCGTGTACTCATGGTGTCACCCTCCCCCGATCAGTCTCGGGCATCGTATCGGCCGGACCGGCTCCCGTGGGCCCTAGGGTGGCCGGGGTGCGGCCGTTCGAGGCGCGGCGCAGCACGCCACCGACCGCCACGGCCACACAGAAGACGGCCAGCGCCAGTATGACGATCGTCGCTCCCGGTGAGAGGTCGGCGTGGAAGGACGTGGCCAGGCCGCCGACCGAGGACAGCAGTCCGATCAGCACGGCCAGCGTCATCGTCACCCGGAAACTCCTGGTGAGCTGCTGCGCGGCGGCGACCGGGACGATCATCAGAGCGCTCACCATGAGAACGCCGACCACACGCATCGCGATCACCACCGTCAGTGCGGCGGTCACCGCCAGCAGCACGCTCAGGAAACGCACGGGAAGTCCGTGCGCCCGGGCCACCTCCTCGTCCTGGCACAGCACGAACAGCTCACGTCCGAAGACCGCCACCACCGCGATCACTCCCACGGCGAGTACGCCCACGACCCACAGGTCGGCCTCCTCCACGGTGCTCACCGAGCCGAACAGGTAGGAGACCAACGTGGCGTTGCTCGCCCCCGGGGTCAGGCCGATGAGCAACACCCCGCCCGCGATACCGCCGTAGAACAGCAGTGCCAGGGCGACGTCCCCGCTGGTGCGGGTGCGTACCCGCACCAGTTCGATCAGGACCGCGCCCAGTGTGGCCACCACTGCGGCGGTGAGTACGGGGGAGGTGCTGGTCAGCAGACCCAACGCCACCCCGGTCAGGGCGACGTGGCCGATACCGTCGCCCAGCAGGGCCAGGCGCCGCTGGACGAGGTAGGTGCCGATGATCGGGGTGACCAGCCCCACGAGCAGGGCGGCGATCAGCGCGCGCCGCATGAACTCGTAGTGGAGCAGTTCAGTCACGGCCGGGTACCTCGAGTCGGATCATCTCCGCGGCCGTGGTGGTGTCCGCGGAGTCGGGAGAGTACGGGGAGGGGTGCGGGTGTTGATGCTCGTGTCCGGGGCGGGCGCACGCACCGGTGGGTTCGGGCGCCGCTCCGTCGTGCACGATGTCGCCCGAGTCCAGCATCACGGCACGCTCGATCACCTCTTCCAACGGGCCCAGTTCGTGCAGGACCAGGACCACGGTGGAGCCGCGTTCGCGCAGACGGGCGATGATGCCGGCCAGCGCCTGCTGGTTGGCGGCGTCCACACCGGCCATGGGTTCGTCCATGACGAAGGTGTCGGGCCGCCCGGCCAACGCCCGGGCGATGAGCACGCGCTGCTGCTGACCGCCGGAGAGCTCTCGTGCCGAGTCGCGTCCCCGGTCCGCCAGCCCCACGAGTTCCAGGGCCTCGTCGACGGCCTCCCGGTGGGCGCGCGTGGGCAGGGAGAAACGGCCCCGCGAGGCGACCTGACCGGAGGCGACGATCTCGCGGACGGTCGCGGGAACGGCGCCTCCGGCGGTGAGCCGCTGGGGAACGTAGCCGATCCGGCGCCAGGCGCGGAACCGTCGGAGCGGGCTGCCGTGGACGAGGACCCGCCCGGAGGTGAGGGGCACGATGCCCAGCATCGCGCGCATCAGGGTCGACTTGCCCGAACCGTTGGGGCCGAGGACGGCCATGGTCTGTCCCACCGGTACTTGGAGGTTCACACCGTTGAGCACGGGAACACCGTCGTAGGCGACATGCGCGTCGACGACCTGGAAGGCGGGCGGCGCGTTGACGGCGACGACGTCTGTGAACTGGTCGGACACCTTTTCAGTATCACGAAAACGAAAACGGTTGTCAAAACATGATGAACCGTGACCAGCGCGCGGGGAGGGGTCAGTAGCCCAGGACGCGAGCGGCCGCCAACACCAGCACGACCGTCACCATGAGTGCACGCGGTACCTTCTGTTGCGCGCTCAACGAGGGCCACGTCAAGAACGCCAGCCACACGAAGAACACCGCCACCAGCAGCAGGCACAGCGCTCCCACCGGCCCGGGAGCCATCAGACCCGCGATGAAGAGGGCGCCAAGAGCCAAGGGGGCCGACCACCGGGGGCGTTGATGCAGCCACACCAACGGCACCGCGCTGCGCTCCTCCACCGCCCGGCGTAGTCTTCCGGGGTCTTTCGCTCCAGGGGGTCCGTCCGCTCCTCCCGGCCCCGGGGAATGTGAGGAATCCCCCTCCGCGGGGGGTCGTCCCCGGTCTCGTCGCTTCTCGTCGCCGTGCTCGGGAGGGGCCATGTCGTTCGTGTCCGCTCCTGGTCCTGTGCCGCCACCGGATGGGCCCGTGGGGTCGGACGCGCCCACCTCGGGTGATGGACAGGAGGGTCCGCCGGGCCTGTGATACTTGTTCTCTGAACCCTAGTGCAGGGCCCTGGCGTGCCGCCGGGCACTGGCGCGGTCCCTTCCGCCGCGCGCCTCCCCCCGTTCCACGGCGCGCATGGCAGCCAGGACCCCATGTACCGAGGGTGATGGAAAATTCACTTCAAGTATTCGGTTGTCGGTGGGCGCAGTCAGTGGCCGTCGCCGCCGCAACGAACCCTCGGAGGATGTCAACTTCCGTGCCCGAAGCCACCGTCATCGTGACGTTCGACGTCACCGAGCCGCACCTACAGAACTGCCTCGACTCCCTGGCCCGTCAGCATGAGGGCGACGAGGCCAAAGCGCCCACCGAGGTCATCCTCGCCCCGGTCCGCAACGGCGACCGACCCCGCACGGCCGCCCCCGTGGTGGCACCGGGGGACGAGGACGCACAGCCTCGCGGTGACGACGACACCGCGGAGGAGGAGGGGGCCGAGGCCCGCGCAGAGGATCGGGAACAGGGGGATCAGGGGGACGAGGCCGTCGAGCCGGTCCGGGAGGACGCGCTCGCCATCGCCACCGCCTTCGCCGCCTCCCCGCCCTCCGGTGTCACCGCCACGGTCCTGTCAGGCGAGCCGGCACCGGACAGGTCCACCGCGCGTACCCGTGCCGCCGCCACGGCCCGCGGCAGCCATCTGCTCTTCCTGGAGGGCACCGACGCCCTCACCGGCTACTCCCTGGCCTATCTGCTGAGCAGTGCCGCCGACACCCGCTCGGACCTGGTGGTCGGCAACGTGTACAAGTTCAACGAGCTGGGCGCCTCCCCCTCCCGCACGCACCGCAAGTACTGCGCGAAGCACCGTATGGCCGAGGATCCCCGGAACATCCCCGGCCTGGTGTCGGACCGCGCGCTCGGCAACAAACTGTGGCGCAAGGGCTTCTGGGAGTCCCTGCCCGACCACGGACTGGCCCCCGAGGACGCCGACCTCGGTCTGCGCCGGGCGATGCTGGCGGCGAGGGCCGTCGACGTCCTGCCCGCGCCCGTTCTGCTCATGCGCGAGCGCGAGGCCGACAGGCCGCCCCTGGACACGGGATCGCTCACCCGCCGCCTCACCGCGATGAGAGAACTCGCCGCCGGCCTGTCCAGCGTCGACCGCGAACTGTGGGACCGCACCTTGCTCCAAGGCGAGCTCCACCAGATCCTCCTGCACCTGGACGACGCCGACGAGGAGGCCCGCGAGGTCGCGCTCGACCTGCTCAACGCCTACCTCGAGCACGTGCCCGTGCGGCTCCTGCGTCGCCTGAACGTCCTGGACCGCCTGCTGTACCACCTGGTGCGCGAACGGCGCCTCTCCGACGTGCTGGAGGTGGCGACCTTCGCCAAGAGCGTCGAGATCAAGAAGGCCACCGTCGTACGACGCGGCTTCGGCTACTACGTCCGCTATCCCTTCTTCGAGTCCCAGGACCCGGCCAGGGCGGTGCCGAACGAGATCTACCGCCTCGACGAGGAGATCCGGGTCCGTCAGAAGACCGAGGAGATCCGCTGGGAGAACGGCCGTCTCCACATCAGCGGTCGGATCGGTATCCGCCACCTGCGTGCCCGCAGGCGTTGGCAACAGCACGTGGTGGCCTTCGCCGTCAACACCGCCACCCGACGCAGGGTCCGCGTGCCCGTGCACACCCGCCTCGCCGCCGAGTACCGGCTTCCCGACGTCATCGACGCCGCCCGGCACGACTACGGGGGCTTCACCGTCGTGGTCGATCCCCGCCGGCTGCGGACCTCCGGCCGCTGGGAACCCGGCGAGTGGAAACTGGAACTGGTCGTCATCAACAGGGGCATCACCCGCCGCAAGCTCGTCTCCAACCCCGTGTCCGGCCCGCCCGAGCGGCCCGGATACCACCAGGTCGACGAGGACATGTGGGTGCGCCCGTACTGGAACAGGGAACGTCAGCTGGTGCTCGGAGTCGAACCGGTTCGTGTGCGGGTCACCGGCCACGGCTTCGACCCCGACACGGGGGAGCTGGAGCTGGAGGCGGAACTGGTGTCCGCACCCGCGGCCGAGGCCACCGGGCTGCGCCTGACCCGCCGTCCCGGCACCGCGACGCTCACCTGTCCCGTCTCCGTCCACGGTGGTCGCCTCACCGCACGTGTACGAGCCGAGGAACTCTTCGAGCGCAGCGTCGCCGAGTACGGCGGAGTGATCCGCCAGGAGGAGTGGGACGTCCACCTGGTCACCCCCGACGCGCGGAGCATGTCGCTGATCCTGCCCGACGCGACGGCCACCACCGCCTACGCGGCCGAGGGGACGCACCGGGAGTTGGCCGTGCTGCGCACCGCGACCGGCCATCTGAAGCTGCGCGCCGGACACGCCCGGCCCACGGTCGACAAAGCCCTCTGGCAGGGGCGTGCCCTGCTGTTGGAGGGGGAGTTCCACGACGACGCCGAGCTGCGCCTGGTGGTCAGGGCGCGGGGTCGGGACGAGGAGCACGCCCTGGCGGTGGAACGCTCCGGCCGTCGGTTCACGGCCAGATTCGCCCCGGCCGACATCCCCACCCTGTCGGGTGAGCTGTCCCTGCCCGCCGGCACCTACCAACTGTGGGGTCGGGTCAGAGCCCAGGAGCCGGGGGAGGGCCACGGTCGGACGGACGGGTCCACGGACGTGGGAGTGGAGTTCTCCGACGTGCTCATCGGCGACCTGCCGTTGCAGATGCAGACCAGTGAGCGCGCCTACACCCTCTCCTACCAGGGGCACGGCATCCCCGTCCTCCAGGTCGGCAGCGACCTGCGTCCCTCCGAACGCGGTACCTTCGCCCAGCGCGAACTGCGGGAGAGCCACTACCCCGCCCAGCGTCGTGAACCCCTCACCGAGGGGATCCTGTTCGACACCTACACCGGACGCCAGTACTCCGACAGCCCGCAGAGCATCTACGCCGAGTTGCGCGGACGCGAGAAGTGGGCGGAGTACCCGATGTCGTGGCTGGTGGCCGACGGTCAGGTGCGTCTGCCCGACGACCTGAATCCGGTTCGTCACCGGGGCCGGGAGTACTACGAGCAACTGGCCCGCAGCCGTTACCTCGTGACCAACTCCCGCCAGCCCGCGTGGTTCCACCGTCGTCCCGACCAGGTGGTCGTGCAGACCTGGCACGGCTCGATGCTCAAGCGGATCGGCTTCGACGTGGAGAACATCCGCGGCAAGTCACGCGACTACTTCGACAAACTGGCCTGGGAGACCCGGCAGTGGGACTACCTGGTCTCGCCGAGCCCGTGGGCGACCCCGATCCTGCGCAGCGCCTTCCGTTTCGAGGGCGAGATCCTGGAGACCGGTTACCCGCGCAACGACATCTTCTTCTCACCCGACAGGGAGGCCATCGCCGAGCGCACACGCGGGCGACTCGGGCTGCCCGAGGGCAAGAAGGTGGTGCTGTACGCGCCGACCTGGCGTGACGACAAGTACTACACGCGGGGAAAGCACAAGCTCGACCTGCACCTGGACCTCCAGCGGATGTACGACAGGCTGGGTGAGGACCACGTGCTGCTGGTGCGTCGCCATCCTCGTGTGGTGGACAGCGTGCCGATCGTGGGCAAGGACTTCGTCTACGACGTGTCCCTGTACCCCGAGATCATGGAGCTCTTCCTGATCACCGACGTCCTCGTCACGGACTACTCGTCGATGATGTTCGACTTCGCCAACACCGGACGACCGATGCTCTTCTTCACCTATGACCTGGAGAGCTACCGTGACAACCTGCGCGGGTTCTACTTCGACTTCGAGGAGACCGCCCCGGGGCCGCTGCTGACCGAGTCCGACGAGGTCATCGCCGCCCTGCTGGACATCGACGAGGTGGCCGCGCGCAGCCGGACCTCCTACCAGAGGTTCGTCGACCGGTTCTGCCCGCTCGACGACGGGCGGGCGGCGGCCCGCGTGGTCGACCGGGTCTTCGGC
>CALGOD010000526.1 GCA_937957845.1 uncultured Nocardiopsis sp. | reverse complement strand
CCTGGTTGCCGTCGCGCAGGTCGGTGGACAGCCAGCGCGGCGCCTCGGTCAGGGCCTTCGAGGGCCAAGTGCGATCGGGCAGGTCCACCGGAGCGAAGGGCTTGTAACGGTGGAACGGCATGGGGCTGGGTTGTTGCTGCGGCACCATCTCGGTGTCTCCTCGGGTGGTTTTGTCACGTGGTCATGGCCGACCAAGGACAAGCCGAAGTCCCGCGGCGAGGGAGTCGACCTTTTAACGACCCACGCCGCGGCCACTAAGGAGGAACAGCTCGCGCAGCATAACGATTTCCACGCTAGCAGACGGTCGCGAAATACTGGTACCCGGTGTCCACATCCTGGGACGCGTGTCACCCGACCTGGTGCTTCACGCCACGGAGGGGGACGCACCGCCGATCGCGTCACTACGGGTACCTCGATTTCGAGATATCCCGCCCGGCTCTGTACCATTTCGGTGAACCCTTCAGTGCTAGGGGGGTTGTTCCAGATCTCGCCGACGGAACCCAGGGTGCGGCCAACACCCGGGGCCGCACCCGAGCACCACACAACGCACAGGTGGCCGGGCCCGGTTCCGTCGGCGAGATTCTTCCGACTTCGCGCGACGCCTCCCGTGGCCACATCCGGCCATCGGCCGCGCTCCCACGCACCCGGGCAAAGCGGGCTTCAACTGCCGGGCGCCCTAAACAACCCGTTTCGCCATGGAAGTCACGGAAAGTTAGGCGTATTGACGGCGAGTGCAGATCTCTCGTGCAATGACGCCACCTATCCGACGCCTCACCCCCCGCTCATGGAGGCATCGTGGCAACCGTCCTTCGCAGATTCCTCGTCCCCCTGGCCGCCGGCACGCTCTTACTGAGCACACTGGCCTCCGGCAGCGCCACCGCCCAACCCTCCTACGACCTCTATGAGGTCCGCGGTGCCACCACCGCCCAGGAACGCACGGAGATCATCGCCACCGGCGCGGCCATCGACCAGGTCGGTGACGACTCGGTCCTGGTCACCGCCACCCCCGACGACGCCGAGGCGATCGGCGACCTGGGCTACGACGTCGAGGTACTCGACCTGCCGGTTCCCTTCGCCGGCCCCGACTCCGGTTACACCACCTACGGCGAACTGCTCGGCGTCATCGATCAGGTGGTGGCGGACAACCCCCGTATCGCGGCGAAGTCGGTCATCGGGCGTTCCCACCAAGGACGCGACCTGGTGGCGGTCAAGATCAGCGACAACGTGCGCGTGGACGAGAACGAGCCCGAGGTCCTGTTCGTCCACGCCCAGCACGCGCGCGAGCACCTCACCGTGGAGATGGCCGTCTACCTGATGCGCCTGCTCACCGACGAGTACGGCAGCGACTCCCGGATCACCGACCTGGTCAACGGTCGCGAGATCTGGATCCTGCCCAACGTCAACCCGGACGGCAGCGAGTACGACATGGCGGGCAATACCTGGCGCAACTGGCGCAAGAACCGCCAGCCCAACAGGGGCTCCTCCGCGGTGGGCACGGACCTCAACCGCAACTGGGACTACAGGTGGGGCTGCTGTGGCGGTTCCTCCAACAACCCGAGCAGCAGCACCTACCGCGGTTCGGCACCCGAGTCCGCCACCGAGGTGCGCGTGATCGCCGACTTCGTGCGCAGCCGTGTCGTGGGCGGTGAACAGCAGATCACCACCGCCATCGACTTCCACACCTACAGCGAGCTCATCCTGTGGCCGTTCGGGCACACCTACAGTGACGTCACGACCGGTATGACGCGGGCAGAATACGACACCCACGCCGCGTTGGGCCGCCACATGGCCGCCGCCAACGGTTACACGCCCCAACAGTCCAGCGACCTGTACATCACCGACGGGTCGATCAACGACTGGCTGTGGGGTGACCAGCGCATCGTCAACTTCACCTACGAGATGTATCCGCGCAGCGCCGCGGGGGGCGGCTTCTATCCGCCCTCCTCGGTGATCGCACGCGAGACGGCCCGCAACAAGGAGGCCGTGCTGCGCCTGCTCGACTACGCCGACTGCCCCTACCGCATCATCGGCCGGCAGGCCGCCTACTGCGGCTGATCCTTGAGAGTCGGATCCGGCCCCGGGCGCGCCGCCCGGGGCCGGTGCCGATCAGAAATCTCCCTCACAGGCTCGTTTCACGTCGCCGGGTCCGAGATTCTCCACGAAGGTGTCCTCGGGGGCCTCCAGAAGGTATCCGCCCGTATGGGCGCCATAGAGCGTCACCTGTTCACCGCCGTCCCATTTGAACTGCAGCTGACAGTCGTCGGTGGCGTCATAGGTGGCCCACCAGAACCCGTTGGCGTCCGGTGGTGTGATGCGAAGCTCCTTGGCGGTGAGCCCGTTCTCCGTCAGGAGCCGGTGAAACTCCTCCTCGGACCCGCCTTGGGAGGAACAGGACGAGGAGGCCAACGCGGCGGCCGCGAGAAGAGCCGCTGAGAGGCAACGCGCGTGGGGGAACATGCTTTCCCACTTCCGAAGATGCCGACGCCGGACCCGT
>CALGOD010000525.1 GCA_937957845.1 uncultured Nocardiopsis sp. | reverse complement strand
TAGGTCGTGTTTTTTGAATCATTCCGGGCTCGCGTCCACCAGGCTGCCTCTCGCTACGCCTCTGCGCTCGTGAAGCACGACCAGGCTGAACTTCGCACATCGTCTTGCGAGAGATTGCCTGGACGGCCGCTCGCCGACCCGAAAGCCTTCTAAAAAACACTCCCCAGGGGCCGTGCCGACGCGGCGCGGTGGATGTGCCCGGGCACCCGAGGGAAGGTCCCCACGGTGCCGTACGGTCGTCGTGACGCGCCTTGTGCGCTCGGGTGCGGCCGCCCGGCCGCACCCGTTGTTCGATCACGGAGTTGGCGGGCTGATGACGACCCACGATCCACGGCCGGAGGAGGCCGACCATCCCTCCGGATTCACCCACCTCGACCGCACGGGCGCCGCGCGCATGGTCGACGTGTCACAGAAGCGGGTGAGCACGCGCACCGCCACGGCCACCGGTCGGGTGCTGCTCGGTCCCGAGGCCGTCGCCGCGCTGCGGGACGGAGAGGTGCCCAAGGGGGACGCGCTGGCCGTCGCGCGGATCGCCGGCATCCAGGGGGCCAAGCGCACCCCCGACCTCGTGCCGCTGTGCCACCCCATCGCCGTGCACGGCGTGGACGTGGACCTCACCGTCGTGGACGAGGGAGTGGACATCAGCGCGACGGTGCGCACCGCCGACCGCACCGGTGTGGAGATGGAGGCGCTCACCTGTGTCATGACCGCGGCGCTCGGCCTGGTCGACATGGTCAAGGCGATCGATCCGGAGGCCGAGGTCACACGGGTGCGGGTCGAGGAGAAGACCGGAGGCAGGAAGGGCGACTGGAGGCGCGGTGGGTGAGCCGGGGGGCGCCGGACCCCGTGGCGCGGTAGGGACGGTGTCGAACCGGGCCGCGGCGGGCGTGTATCCGGACCGCCCCGGACCGGTGATCGTCGAACGCCTGCGTGCGGCCGGCTGCGAGGCCGTGGGCCCTTGGGTCGTACCCGACGGCGAGCCGGTGGCGGAGGCCCTCGTGAGGGCACTGGAGGAACGGATCGACGCCGTCATCACCACGGGAGGGACGGGACTGACCCCGCAGGACCGCACCCCCGAGATGACCCGTCGGCTGCTGTCCTACGAGATCCCCGGGATCGCCGAGGCGCTGCGGGCGGGAGGTCGGGACAAGGGGGTGCCCACGGCGATCCTGTCCCGTGGACTGGCAGGGGTCGCCGAGCGCGGTGGGCACCGGATGCTCGTGGTGAACCTGCCCGGCTCCAGAGGCGGTGCCCACGACGGGATGGACGTGTTGGAGCCGGTGCTCGGGCACGCGGTGGATCAGCTTCGGGGTGGGGATCACCCACGTCCGAATGGCGCAGAAAAATGACCGGATTCATATCTTGGGTACCCCGCCCTTGGAGAAT
>CALGOD010000524.1 GCA_937957845.1 uncultured Nocardiopsis sp. | reverse complement strand
GATCGTCACCTTCTCCGAGGAGGACCTGGTCTTCCACTCCCCCATCGCCCAGGAGCACGTGTCCACCGGTATGACGCTGCGTGAGATCGGCGACGCCGCGCTGCGCCACAGCGACAACACCGCCTCCAACCTGCTCCTCGCCGAACTCGGCGGGCCCCAGGGGTTGAACGAGGCTTTGCGGGAGATCGGCGACGACGTCACCAGCGTGGACCGGATCGCCCCGGAGATGGCGGAGGCGGTACCGGGCGACGTCCGCGACACCAGTACCCCGCGTGCGATGGCCACCAGTCTGCGTCACTTCGCTCTGGGCGACGTCCTGCCCGAGGACAAGCGCGACATCCTCGTCGACATGATGCGGGCCAACACCACCGGCGACGACCTGATCCGCGCCGGGGTCCCCGAGGGGTGGGACGTCGGCGACAAGACCGGTGCGTGTGGTCACGGCACCCGGCACGACATCGGTGTGCTGTGGCCTCCGGAGGGCGCCCCCGTGGTCCTGGCCGTCATGTCCAGCCGGGACGAGGCGGGCGCGGAGTACGACGACGCCCTCATCGCACGGGCCACGGAGACGACGGTCGGCGCCCTCTCCTGAGGCCCGACACGGGCCCCAGGCGGGCCCGGCACGTGCGCATGGCACCGGGAGTCGGGAGCGCCACGGGCTTCCCGCCCGGCGAGCGGAGGCGGGGCTCCCCGCCGACCCCTCAGTTCCACAGGCGCCGCTCGGCGGCCTCCCAGGGGGTCTGCGGACCCTGCGGCTCGTAGCGTCGCAGCCGGGTGGAGTCGGCCACGATCCGACGTAGATCGGCCGGCCCGCCCCGCACCGTCCCGACCGCGCGCGCCTGCACCAACAGATTGCCCAGAGCCGTCGCCTCCGTCGGTCCGGCCACGACCGGTAGGCCCACGGCGTCGGCGGTGAGCCGGCACAGCAGGGCGTTGCGCGATCCCCCACCGACCACGTGGACCACGTTCACGTCCGTTCCGCTCAAGTAGGCCGCTTGGCGCACCGCCCTGCGGTGGGCCAGGGCCAGGGAGTCCATGACGCACCGGGTGATCTCGGCCTCCCCCTCGGGCGGGCGCTGGCCCGTCTCACGGGCGAAGGCGGCGATCCGCGCGGGCATGTCGCCGGGCGGCAGAAAACGGGGGTCGTCCACGTCCACCACGCACCCCAGCGCGGGCACGCGGGCGGCCCTCGTCAACAGGTCGGTCAGGTCCATCCCGCGGCCCCGCTCACGCCACACGCGCAGCGACTCCTGCAACAGCCACAGCCCCATGACGTTGCGCAGGTAGCGGACCGTGCCGTCCACGCCGAGCTCGTTGGTGAAGTTGGCCGCCCGGCTCGCCTCGGTACGCACGGGCGCGTCCAGTTCCACCCCCACCAGCGACCACGTCCCCGAGGAGACGTAGGCGAATCCCGGTGCGGTGGCGGGGACGGCCGCCACGGCGGAGGCGGTGTCGTGGGAGCCCACCGCCACCAGCGGCGTGCCCACCGCCTTCCCGACGTCGCCGTCTTGGACGGTGCCCACGACCGTGCCCGGTTCCACCAGCGGGGGCAGCAGGTCCTCCACCGGAACCGCGTAGTGTTCCCGCAGCAGGTTCAGGCAGACCGTGGCCCAGCGTCGCGTGCGCACGTCCACCAGGCCGGTGGTGGAGGCGTTGGTCAGTTCGGCCACCCGCTCCCCCGTCAGCAGGTACCCGAGCAGGTCGGGTATCAGCAACAGGTCGCGGGCCGCCGCGAGCCGGGCGTCGCCGGAGGCGGCGGCCAGTTGGAAGACGGTGTTGAACGGCTGTACCTGCAGGCCGTTGACCGCGTACATCCGCTCGGCGCGAAGGTGTGCGAACACCCGCTCGGGCACCCCGTCCGTACGGGGGTCGCGGTAGTGGACGGGGGCGCCCAACAGGGCGCCGTCGGAGTCCAGCAGACCGTAGTCCACCGCCCAGGAGTCCACCCCCACCGAGGCCAGGGCGCGGGTGTCGGCGGCTCGTCGCAGGCCCTTGGTCACACCCGCGTACAACGCCGGCATGTCCCAGTGCAGGGTGGTCCGACCCTCCTGGTTCAGGGTGACCGGACCGTTGGGGAAACGGGCGACCTCCTCGGTGAGCAGCCGGCCGCTCTCGACGTGTCCGGCGATGACCCGTCCGCTGGATGCGCCCAGGTCGACGGCCACGTGGGCCGTGGCGGTGCTCATCGTAGGAAGGCGGCGGCCACGCCGCCGTCCACGGGAACGTGCAGGCCGGTGGTGTGCGAGAGTTCCCCGGCCGTCAGCGCGAACACCGCGTTCGCGACGTGTTCGGGCAGCACCTCGCGGCCCAGCAGGGTGCGCTTGGCGTAGAACGCGCCCAGTTCCTCCTCCCTGACCCCGTGGACCGCGGCCCGTTGGGCGCCCCAGCCTCCAGCGAAGATGCCCGAGCCGCGGACCACCCCGTCGGGGTTGACGCCGTTGACGCGGATGCCCCGCGCACCGAGTTCGGCGGCCAACAGCCGCACCTGGTGGGCCTGGTCGGCCTTGGCCGCGGAGTAGGCGATGTTGTCGGGTCCGGCGAACACGGCGTTCTTGGAGGCGACGTAGACGATGTCGCCGCCCATGCCCTGGGCGGTCATCATCCGGGCGGCCTCCCGGGAGACCAGGAAGGAGCCCTTGGCCATGACGTCGTGCTGTAGGTCCCAGTCGTGTTCGGTGGTCTGCGACAAAGGCTTGGAGATGGACAGTCCGGCGTTGTTGACCACCAGGTCCACTCCGCCGAAGGCCAGAGCGGCCTCCTCGAAGGCGCGGGCCACCGCGTCGGCGTCGGTCACGTCACAGCCCACACCCACGGCCACGTCCGCGCCGCCCAGTGTGGCGGCGGTCTCAGCCGCCTTGTCCTCGTCCAGGTCGGCCACGACCACGCACGCGCCTTCGGCCACCAGCCGGGTGGCGATGGCCCTGCCGATCCCTCCGGCCGCGCCCGTGACCAGGGCGACGCGGGCGGCGAGCGGCCTGGGTCGGGGCAGGCGGGCCAGTTTGGCCTCCTCCAGCGCCCAGTACTCGATGCGGAACTTCTCCGACTCCTCGATGGGCCGGTAGGTGGAGAGAGCCTCGGCTCCGCGCATCACGTTGACGGCGTTGACGTAGAACTCGCCCGCCACGCGTGCGGTCCCGGCGTCCTTGCCGAAGGAGAACATGCCCACCCCGGGGACCAGCACGATCGCCGGGTCGGCCCCGCGCATGGCGGGACTGTCGGCGTCGGCGTGGCGCTCGTAGTAGGCGCGGTAGTCGGCCCGGTACTCCCGGTGCAGTTCGCGTAGTCGCGTCACCACCCGCTCCAGCGGTGCGTCGGCGGGCAGGTCGAGCAGCATGGGGCGGACCTTGGTGCGCAGGAAGTGGTCGGGGCAGGAGGTGCCCAGCGCGGCCAGGCGAGGGTGCTCGGTCGAGGCCAGGAAGTCCAGGATCACGTCGTCGTCGGTGAAGTGGCCCACCTGTGGATGGTCGGTGGAGGCCAGGCCGCGGAGGACGGGGGCCAGGGCGGCGGCGCGTTCACGACGCTCGGCCTCAGGCAGTGCGCCATAGCCCTCCAGTGCGGGTCCGAAGGGTTCGGGGCGACCGTTGTCCTCGATGAAGCGTTCGGCGGTGCGGATGATCTCCAGGGAGTTGGCCTGGCACTGTCGGCTGGTCTGTGCCCAGGCGGTGATGCCGTGGCCTCCCAGGACGACGCCGATGGCGTCCGGGTTCTCCTCCGCGATCCGGGCGATGTCCAGGCCCAGTTGGAAGCCGGGGCGGCGCCAGGGCACCCAGAGCACGCGGTCGCCGAAGCACTCGCGGGTCAGGCGTTCCCCGTCGGCGGCGGTGGCCAAAGCGATACCGGAGTCGGGGTGCAGGTGGTCCACGTGCGCGGCACGCAGCAGGCCGTGCATGGCGGTGTCGATGGAGGGTGCGGCCCCGCCCCTGCCGAACAGGCAGTGGTCGAAGGCGGCGACCATCTCGTCCTCGCGCTCCTCACCGGGGTAGACGTCGACCAGGGCGCGGAGGCGGTCCAGTCGCAGCACGGCCAGACTTTCCTCGGTGAGGGTGCCCAGGTCGCCGCCGGAGCCCTTGACCCACAGCAGCTCGACGGGGCGGCCGGTGACAGGGTCGGTGCGGGTGCCCGTGGCGGAGGTGTTGCCTCCGGCGAAGTTGGTGTTGCGCGGGTCCGCGCCGAGGGTGTTGCTGCGGGCGAGGAGCTCTTCGATGACGGGGTCGGACACGGGTTCTCCCTGTGCGGTGCCGTTGTGTCGAGGTCGGTTCACGCGCCCCACCCGGCCTGGGTGCCGCCCCGACGCTCGTCGATGACGCGTTCTGTGTAGCCGGATCGGGCGTGGGCGGCCATGGGGTCGGGGTCCAGGCCCTGTTCGGCGCGCAGGTCGGCGAGCATGGGACGCACGTCGGTGTCGTAGGCGTCCATCAGCACGGCGTTGGCGGCCAGCACGTCGCCCTCGCTCTGCGCGGCGGCCAGTGCTTCGGCGTCCACCAGCAACGCCTTGGCGGTGGCTTCCTGCACGTTCATCACCGAGCGGATCTGTCCGGCGATCTTGGGTTCGATGTTGTGGCACTGGTCGAGCATGAACGCGACCTCGGTGTCCGCGGCCAGACCGCCGCCGCGCACCACCTCGTACATGATGCGGAAGAGTTGGAAGGGGTCGGCGGAGCCGACCATGAGGTCGTCGTCGGCGTAGAAGCGCGAGTTGAAGTCGAAGGCGCCGAGTCTGCCCGCGCGCAGCAGGAACGCGACGATGAACTCGATGTTGGTGTGCGCGGCGTGGTGACCGGTGTCCACGCACACCACGGCCCTGTCGCCCAGCTCCAGGCAGTGGGCGTAGGCGGTGCCCCAGTCGGGGACGTCGGTGGCGTAGAAGGCCGGTTCGAAGAGTTTGTACTCCAACAGGATGCGCTGGTGGGGGCCGAGCCGGTCGTGGACCCGCGACAGGGCCTCGGCCAGGCGGTCCTGGCGCGCACGCAGGTCGTCCTGGCCGGGGTAGTTGGTGCCGTCGGCGAACCACAGTTTGAGATCGCGCGACCCGGTGGCGTCCATGACGTCCACGCACTCCAGCAGGTGGTCCAGTGCCTTGCGGCGTACGGCGGGGTCGGGGTTGGTGACGCTGCCGAGCCTGTAGTCGTCGTCCTGGAAGACGTTGGCGTTGATGGTGCCGATGCCGATGCCCAGGTCGCGGGCGTGGGCGGCGAGCGCGCCGTAGTCCTCGACCCGGTCCCAGGGAATGTGCAGGGCCACCGTGGGCGCGGCTCCGGTGAGCCGGTGGACCTGCGCGGAGTCGGCGATCTTCTCCCAGGGGTCGCGGGGGACGCCGGGCTGCGCGAACACCTTGAACCGGGTGCCGGAGTTGCCGAAGGCCCAGGAGGGAAGTTCGATGTGCTGGCGCCGCAGGACGTCCAGGGCGTCCTCGCGGCGTCGGGGGGTCACTGCCACGGTGGGCTCCGTTCGGGGAGGGCGCGTGTGCCGGTCAGGCCACCACGAAGGATTAAATCGTTTTACCTATGTAGCGCAGAAAGTACCCCGCTCCCTTTTGGGCTGTCAAGACTCCTGGAAAATCTCGAGAAAGACGTACTTTTCAGGATGAAACGTTTTACCCCACGTGTGCGCATGGTTCCCAGAGCATGACCGCGCACACGCGCCGCCACAGCCGTCGACCGGTTCGACCACACCGGACCCGGTCTGACCAAGGTGGTGGTGGACATGTCCCGGCGCGCACGTGTGGGACTCCTCGGCCGTCGCGGCCCTGGACCGGGTCGGCGCGCACTTCCGCCGCCGCGGGACGCAGGACCACATCACCGGCCTGAACGAACCCGGCCCCTACCCGTCCAAGGAACCGACCGGGCCCCTCGCCAACGACCATCGACGACGCCCGAACCGGCGCGGGCCGCGGGGTGGCCCCCTGTCGGCCCGCGCCCGGCGCCCGGCCGGCTCCGGAGCTGTGCGCTCCTCCTGACCGACCGCGTACCGTCCGGCGATCCCCTATCCGATGCGGATGATCGGTTTGACCACGGCGCCGGACTCG
>CALGOD010000523.1 GCA_937957845.1 uncultured Nocardiopsis sp. | reverse complement strand
TGATACGGCGACCACCGAGATCTACACTCTTTCCCTACACGACGCTCTTTCCGGTCTGCGTGTCCTTTTCCTTTCCCTGCTTCTTCGCGGCATCGCCCGCGGAGAACACGGGACCATCGGAGGTGTACGTCATGCACGTCACCGTTGTGTTGATTCTCGCGACCGCGATCACGTTCTTCCTGGTCGGGGCCGTCGTCGTCGCGACCATCGCCATGGCGGCCCTGTCCCATCGCCAGGACCGCCTGTACAGGAAGTCCCGTGGCCGGTCGAACCAGATCGTGCGTCCGCACCGCGTGGAGGAACCGGAGCACTGAACGTCCGTAGGCGGGCTTCCCGCCGCTCCGCTGCAGTACGGTGGCAGGTACGTGGTCATCACCATCTGTTCCGACGATGTCACCGAGGGCACCGTGCAGTGGTCCGTCGGGTCGGGGAGCCGCCCGCCCGCGACCCGATCACCTCCGAGGTGCCCGTTCCACACCGACAGGGACCACGACCACCGTTCCGGACAGTCCAGGAGGAACGGCTCACACCACCCGCTCATCGCCGCAGCCGGTTCCGAACACGCCGCGGCGGCGCGGAAGCGGACCACACCCTCGTGTCCGCCCCTGATGAAGGAGGCCCATGCCCACCGGATCCGCCAGCGACCACATGCCCAGCCAGGCAGACTCCTCCACCGACGCGCCCATCATGCTCGAACTGGTCGATGAGGACGGGACGACGATCGGCACCGCGGAGAAGCTGTCCGTGCACGTCGCCCCCGGACGGCTGCACCGAGCCTTCTCGGTCTTCCTCCTCGACGGGCGGGGACGCCTGCTGCTTCAGCGTCGCGCCCTGGGCAAGTACCACTCACCGGGAGTGTGGTCCAACACCTGCTGCGGTCACCCCTACCCGGGTGAGACGCCCTTCGCCGCCGCCGCCCGCCGCACCGGTCAGGAGCTCGGAGTGGCGCCCGCGTTGATGCGCGAGGCCGGGACCGTGCGCTACAACCACCTCGACACCGACACCGGCCTGGTGGAGCAGGAGTACAACCACCTCTTCGTCGGGCTGCTGCGCGAGACACCGCGACCCGACCCCGAGGAGATCTTCGAGACCGCGTTCGTCGACTCCGCCG
>CALGOD010000522.1 GCA_937957845.1 uncultured Nocardiopsis sp. | reverse complement strand
GGGTACCGGGTCGTTGGCGATGACGTTCGCGGCCACCGTCACCGACAACTGGTTCGTGGAACGCAAAGGGCTGGTCATCGGCACCCTGACGGGGGCCGGCGCCTTCGGCCAGCTGGTGTTCCTGCCCGCGCTGGCCTGGGTCATCGACCACCACGGATGGCGCCCGGCCATCGTGACCCTGGCGCTGACGGCCGGTGTGATGGCCGTCCTCGTCGTCTTGGTGCTGCGCGACCACCCGGCCGACCTGGGTCAGCGCCCCTACGGCTCCGCGGTCTTCGTGAAGAAGCCCAGAACGGACCGGGGCGCGGCGCGGCGAACGGTGGAGGTCCTGTACTCCTCGGTGCGCAGTCGCCGGTTCTGGCTCCTCGCGGGAGCGTTCGCCATGTGCGGCGCCACCACCAACGGCCTCATGTGGACCCATTTCGTACCCGCCGCCCAGGACCACGGGATGGCCGTCACGGTCGCCGCCGCCTTGGTGTCGACGGTCGGCGTGTTCTCCCTCGTGGGAACGATCGCCTCCGGGTGGCTCACCGACCGGATCGACCCGCGCACGCTCCTGGTCTGCTACTACGTGGGCCGGGGCGCCCTGCTGGCGGTGCTGCCCGCTCTGTTCGGCCCGAACGCCGAAACAGCCATGATGGCCTTCGTCGTCGTGTTCGGTCTGCTCGACGTCGCGACGGTGCCCCCGACCATTCTGTTGTGTCACCGGCTCTTCGGTGCCGACGGCGCCATCGTCTTCGGGTGGACCAACGCCGTCCACCAGGTGGGAGCGGGCGCGATGGCGGTCTTCGGTGGGTTCACCCGGGACGTGACCGGCGGTTATGGGTCGGTGTGGATCCTGGCCGCGGCCCTGTGCGGGGTCGCCGCGCTCCTCGTCCTGCGGCTTCCCGGGTCGAAGAGCCCACGGAAGCCGTCCGCGGCGGCCGGGTAGGAGTCCGTCGGTGCGGGAGCCCACGATGGGAAGGAAAGGTGACCGGCGTGGGCGGTGCCGACTCCGTCGGGAGGACCCCCGGGTCCGGACGCACTCCGAGACCGTCACCGTGGTTCTCCGTGGTCCTGGTGGTCCTGTCCGTCCTGGTGGCCTACGTGGGGGTCTCCGGGCTGGGGCAGGGTCTGCGCGCGGCGCGCGGCGAGGGCGCACCGGGGGTGTTCACCGTGACCAGCATCACGTGCGTTCAACACCCCGGACACGAGTCGTGCACCTGCAACGGGACCTTCACCGGCGACGCGGGAGAAGAGCCCCGAAACGTCCATCTGCACGCCGCCGGGCGTGACACCTGTGTGAAGGACGAACTCATCCCGGCCGTGGACGCCGGGGCGTCCAACCGCGTCTACGGCCCCGACGGCTCCCGCGAGTGGATCCTGTCCGTGTTCATCCTCGTGGTGTGCGTGGCCGTCGTCGGCGGCGTCGCGATGAACGGGATGCGCCACCTGCGGGGAGCCACCAGGTCACGGTCGAAGGAGAGGCCCGGTCGGGGCGCGGGGTGAGACGCGGGGTGAGGTGCCGGGAGGACCCGGGCACGCTCCGCTCCTCACGGGAGCCGGGCCGGGGTCCTCCTCGCTCAGAAGGCGTAAGGGCCGAGGCGGCCCCAGACCACGACGGCGGCCAGGACGAGCAGCACCACGTTCTTGACCACGTCCCGGCCCTCCTTGAGACGAACGTGCACGACGATCGCGCCGATCATGACCAGGACCAGTCCGAGCGCGGCCAGGGGAACCAGGACGGGGGCGATGCCCAGCAGGGCGGGCAGGACCAGTCCCGCCGCCGCCAGCACCTCCAGCAGGCCGATCAGCTTGATCACGCCGGGAGAGAAGTCCTCGGCCCAGACCATCATCGGGTCGGCTGTCAGTTTCTCCTTCGATCGGAGCAGCTTCATCAGGCCCGCGCCGAGAAAGACGACGGCCAGGCCTGCGGTGATGACCCAGAGAACGGTGTTCATGAGCGTTTCCTCGACTGCCGGGCGCGCGGTCAGCGCGCGTGGGAAAGAGGGAGGGATCGGGGACGGTCAATGGTCGGCGTGGTCGGGTCGGACACGGCGGGCCTCGGCGATACGGCGGCCCGCCTCGGTGGAAGGGAACCGTTCGAGCATCGCACGGACCGTGGCGGCGTCGTCGTTGGCGCCGAACAACGCGGTGCCGGGCTGCATGCGCACCCCCTCGGCCAACGGTCCCGCC
>CALGOD010000521.1 GCA_937957845.1 uncultured Nocardiopsis sp. | reverse complement strand
GCGGTGTAGCCGGGACCGTTCCCCCACCGGTCGGACATGAGCAGCCACAGGGCCAGGGCGTCGATGCACAGCAGCGCGGCGGTCAGGCATCCGAAGGTCTCGGCGGTGGCTTGGAGACCACGTCCGTGGGCGGGGACCGCCAGGAGGGCGAAGAGCACGGTGGTGGCCCCGAGGACACCGGCGCGGGCGCCGGTGCCCAGGTCGCTCCACGTCCAGATGGCGAAGACCAGGGCGGCGATGCCGACGAGCAGGCCGCCCAGACCCAGGATGACGTTCTGCGCGGAGCGTCGGGTGACCTCTCCCGGAGGGCCCGACGCCCCCTGCCTCCAGGCGACGTGCGGGGGCACACCGGGCCGGTACGCGCCGCCCGAGGTCCACGGACTCCCCTGTGCGGTGGCCACTCCGGCGACACCGGGGACGCCCGGGTGGGGAACGTCCCGGCCGCCGCCGGGCGGGGCCTGAGCCGAAGCCCCGACCTGGGCGGAGGCGGGGGGCGCGGCGGACTCCTCACGCAGCAGCCGTACCACGGCGGCGCGTTCGTCGCGCAGTTCCCGCACCTGGCCGGTGAGCAGCGCGATCCGTGTGTCGATGTGCCACAGACGCTGGGCGGTGGCGCCCATGAGCAGGATCCCGCACCGAGGACAGTTCCGGGGGCGTACGGGCAGTGGCGCCCGGCAGTCCGGACACCTGGGAGAGGCGCCCGCGGGGGGTGACGGGGATCCGTGGACGTTCATGGCGCCATCTTGACGTCCGATATCGGCCGCGTACATCCGTACAGGTACTCAGAAACACAGAGGAAAGTGGCGTGGACCTCTTTTCCGGCGCTTCGAGGCAGAGACCACATCAAGGGAAACGTTTGGCCCGCCTTTGACGGTGTGTACATCAGTGCAGGTCAAAGGCTTGCTTTGTGAGTACGTATCGTGATGTGACTCAAGGCACGGTAAAACAGGCGTTACTTCGTCGTGACGATGATGCAGGCTGAATCCGCTGCACTCACATCCCCTCCCACGTGACGTGCCCTGAGTCACGGTCGGTCGAACGGCAGATCCGTCCCCCCGTGCACACCATCCCGGGCCACGTGGTCAGCAGCAGCGAAGCACAACACACGAACGCCCCTGGGGGCACGTGTGCGTCTACGCGAAAGGGCGATCCCTTTGTCTTTCAACCTGATCTCACTGCGCCATGTGGGTGCCGTCGGAGCCGCCACCCTCGTCGCCGGAGGCACCTTCGCGGTCGCCGCGTTCGCCGGGGAGAGTGCGATCGACCCCGAACAGCTCACCGCCGCGGCCGTGGTGCCCGACGGGTCGGCGTCCACCAGCGGTGGTGGAGACTCCGACGACTTCTTCGCCGTCGCCGACCAGGACGACCAGGAGCGGGAGATCCAGCGCGACGACAGCCGCGAGCGGTTCCAGGCGGAGGTCGACGAGGCGGTCCGGACCGCCAGCACCACGGGCGGCGGAATCCCCGAGCCCGAGCCCGAGGTCGAGCCGGCGCTGGACACCTCCGGCGGCGGTTCCCACTCCTCGGTCTCCTCCGGGTCGCCCAAGGACATCGCCCTGCGGATGGTCCAGGACCAGGGTTGGAGCGCCGACCAGTTCCACGACTGCCTCGAACCCCTGTGGGAGAGGGAGAGCAACTGGAACCACACGGCTCAGAACCCCAGCTCGGGCGCCTACGGCATTCCGCAGTCGCTGCCGGGTAGCAAGATGGCCACCCACGGCGATGACTGGCAGACCAACCCGGCGACCCAGATCGCCTGGGGCATCGACTACATCAAGGGCCGCTACGGCGATCCTTGTGGCGCTTGGGCCCACTCCCAGGCCAACAACTGGTATTAATAGGACTTTCCCCGCCAATGACCCCCTCTTGGGAAAGGCAATCGTGCTACTCAACCGAATGTCGCTGCGAAGTACGGCGGCGGTCGGTGCGGCAACCCTCGTCGCTGGTGCGACCTTCGCGGTCTCCGCTTTCGCGGATGACAGTGTCGATCCGGACATGGCGGCCAACGCCGCTCTGCCGGGCACCGAGGAAACCGAGGAGACCGCAGCCGACACCGAAGCCGAAGAGGATTCCTTCTTCGCCGAGCAGCTGAGCTCGGAAGAGCTTCAGACCCTGCGTGCGCAGGCCCAGGAAGAGCGTGACGCGGCCCGCGGCGCCGGGATCACCACGGCCCAGGCCGACGGGACCGATATCGAGGAGGAGGAAGAGGAAGAGGAGGAGCCGGAGGCTCCCGTCTTCTCCGGGGACCCCAAGGGCATCGCCCTGGAGATGGTCCTCGCCGAGGGCTGGGGCGCCGACCAGTTCCATGGTTGCCTCGAACCCCTGTGGGAGAGGGAGAGCAACTGGAACCACACGGCTCAGAACC
>CALGOD010000520.1 GCA_937957845.1 uncultured Nocardiopsis sp. | reverse complement strand
GCCGATCCTGCGTCCGCTGATCGGCATGGACAAGACCGAGATCATGGACCAGGCACGCCGGATCGGGACGCTGTCCATCTCCGAGCTGCCCGACGAGGACTGCTGCACCATGCTGACCCCGCGTCAGGTGGAGACCGCGGCCAAGATCCCGGACCTGCGCCAGATCGAGAAGCGCCTGGACGCCGAGGAACTGGCCGAGCACCTGGTCTCCACCGCCCAGGTCCACAAACCCAGTTTCCTGGGTGAGGCCGCTCCCCAGCGTGTGACGCCCGCGAGCGCGTCGCTGGCCGGTTAGGAGTCCTGTCGTGGGGGAGGGCCCTCCCCCACGACAGCGGTGCTCCCGGCGGACGTCGCGCCCGTCCTACACCCGGTTCACAGCCGAACCGTTTCGAGGTCGGGAGCCGGAGTGAGGGTACGTCCGTTCAGTGCGGCCAGGGTGCCCGCCAGATCCCGCAGTTCCGCCAGGTCCTCCTCCACCAGGGCCTGCGGACCGTCGCACAGGGCGTTCTCCGGGTGGGGGTGCACGTCCACGATGACGCCGTCGGCACCGACCGCCACGGCCGCGCGGGAGAGCGGCAGGACCAGTTCTCGCTTGCCTCCCGAGTGGGACGGGTCGACGATCACCGGCAGGTGCGACAGGTTCTGGGCGACCGGAACGGCACTGATGTCCAGGGTGTTGCGGGTGGCCTTCTCGAAGGTACGGATGCCCCGCTCGCACAGGACGATGTCGAGGTTGCCGCGCTGGGCGACGTACTCGGCGGCCATCAACCACTCCTCGATGGTGGCGCTCATGCCCCGCTTGAGCAGCACCGGCTTGCCCGCGTCCCCGGCCGCCTGCAGGAGGGCGAAGTTCTGCATGTTACGGGTGCCGATCTGGAGCATGTCGGCGTAGGAGGCGACGAGTTCGACGTCCGCTGCGTCCACGACCTCGGTGACGATCGGCAGTCCGGTCTCGGCCCGCACGTCGGCGAGGATCTTCAGTCCCTCCTCGCCCAGGCCCTGGAAGGCGTAGGGAGAGGTACGGGGCTTGTAGGCACCACCGCGCAACAGGGAGGCTCCGGCTCGCATCGCCATCTTGGCCGCGGTGAGGGTCTGCTCGGGGGTCTCGACCGCGCAGGGGCCGGCGATGACGGTCACGTTGTCGCCGCCGATGGGCACCCCGCTCACGTTGACGACACTGCGGCTGTGATGGTTCTCGCGGCTGACGAGTTTGTAGGGGGCGGAGATGCGCAGAACGTCGCTGACGCCGGGCTTGGCGGCCAGGCCGAGGTGCTGGAAGTTCTCGACGTCTCCGACCAGGCCGACGATCGTGCGGCTCACACCGCGCGTCACGTAGGCCTCCCCTCCCGCGGAGGCGACGGTCTCGACGAGATCTTCGATGTTGTCGGATGTGGCGTCCGGTGCCATCACGATGACCATGTGGTTCTTCCTCGCTGCTTGTCGGGTGGAGAAGCGAGCCGAATGATGCCCGGAACACGAAAGAACCCCGGGCTCTACCGGCCCGGGGCTCAAGTCGTCTGTGTCAGCGCAGCGCTTTACAGGCGACCGGGGTGTCGGGCCGGTAGCCATAAAAGCGCCAAAAGATTCGCTGCATGGCAGTGACTA
>CALGOD010000519.1 GCA_937957845.1 uncultured Nocardiopsis sp. | reverse complement strand
CACTTGGTTATTGCCCATTCTGCCTGGCAATTTCTTACCTTTGAACCGCTGCCGACATTCGAGTTCCTGGCACGGCACGGGCGACAGGGAGGACTCGCGGCACGCCACGACCTACCGCACCATGTGGTCGGGTCCGACGGCGTCGGCGTCGTGGTCCGCACGGGTGCCGCCGTCAGTCGTTGGAACGTCGGGGACCACGTCGTGATCAGCTGTGTCCAGGTCGACGACCACGAGCCGGCGACGCACGCGGACGGCATGCTGGGCGCGGGCCAGCGCATCTGGGGGTATGAGACGAACTTCGGCGGTCTGGCCACGTACGCGGTGGTCAAGGCGAGCCAGCTCCTGCCCAAGCCAGGGCATCTGACATGGGAGGAAGCGGCGAGTACGATGCTCACCGCCGCCACCTCCTACCGCATGCTGATCAGCGACAAGGGTGCTCGAATCAAAATCGGGGACATCGTGCTGATCTGGGGTGCAGCCGGCGGCCTCGGGGCGTTCGCGGTGCAGCTGGTGAAACAGGCCGGGGGCAACCCCGTCGGTGTGGTCAGCTCCGATGACAAGGCCGAAGCGCTGCGCGTGCTGGGTTGTGACGTGATCCTCAACCGGACCGAGCTCGGGGTGGGCACGGCCACCACCCCCGAGGAGACCATCGAGCAGGGAAAACGTCTGGGAAGGGCCATTCGCGACGCGGTGGGCGAGGACCCGCACGTGGTGTTCGACTACGTCGGTAGGTCGACCTTCGGTCTGTCGGTGTTCGTCGTACGCCGTGGTGGCACCATCGTCACCTGTGGTTCCACCACTGGTTTCCACCACCTGTACGACAACCGCTATCTCTGGATGAACTCCAAGAGGATCATCGGGAGCCACGCCGCGAACCTCCAGGAGCAGTTCGAATGTGGTCGACTGTTCGGACTGGGAAAGATCGTCCCGGTGCTCTCCACTGTCTATCCCTTGTCCGAGGTCGGTGAGGCCGCCCGCCTCGTGCAGACCAATCAGCACATCGGGAAGGTCGGTGTCCTGTGCCTGGCCCCGGAAGAGGGTATGGGCGTCACGGAGCCGGAGTTCCGTGAGGAACTGGGGGCCTCCGCGCTCAACCCCTTGCGGAAGGTCTGAGGAGACGGAAGGACACGGGAAGCGGGCCCGGTCGCATGCTTTGTCGCGCCAGGTATTCCAGGCACCGCGGCGACCCGCTTCCGAAGGTCTCCGTGGTTCAGGGCGTTCCTTGATCACACACGGAAGAAGTGATCGTAAGGGGGCCTCCCGATGGTCACAGGGGGCCTCCTGCGCTCACATGTACGCACTCGCCTCACGCCATGGCGAACCGGAACGGCGTGTCGCCTGTTCCCGCCTCCACCCGTTCCGTCGCGGGGCTCACCCGAGGGAGTGGGGCCGCGTCGCGGTCTCCACGGTGAGGCCGTCGAGCACCACCTCGCCGGAGTAGGCGCGGCTCGGGTCGTCCTCCAGCAGGTACACACGGGAGACCGTGACCGGGTGCACGACACCGTCGGGCACCTCCAGCCGCACCTCGCGCCCGCCCCTCCAGTCGATCGCGGGCCCTTTCAAGGCGTGGCCGACACCGCTGCCGTCGGTGAGACCGAGCATGAGGCGGGCACCGTTGCCGTCGCCGCGCACACCCACCGTGAAAGCGAAGGCCTGGTGGTCGAGGGCGATCGGTGCGGGCGGGTGGACGGAGGCGGTCCGGATGCGGATGTCGCGGGTGAAGTCGTAGGTCAACGCCAGTCC
>CALGOD010000518.1 GCA_937957845.1 uncultured Nocardiopsis sp. | reverse complement strand
GAAAAGCTGGCGCAGAAGATGGGCCTCAACACGAACCCGGCGATCTTCTTCGTGTCCGCCGCGTTGACGATCTTCTTCGTGGTGTCCGCCATTCTCTTCACCGACACGGTGGACCTCGTCTTCGGCAGTGCCTCCAACTGGATCCTCACCCACCTCGGCTGGCTCTACATCCTCGGTGTGACCACCTTCCTCATCTTCCTGATCTGGATCGCGGCAAGCCGGTACGGACACGTGCGCCTCGGACCTTCGGACAGCAGACCCGAATACAGCAACGGCAACTGGTTCGCCATGCTGTTCGCCGCGGGCATCGGCAGCATCCTGATGTTCTGGGGTGTGGCCGAGCCCATCAGCCACTTCGCCGAACCGCCGCAGCGCAACGTCGAACCGGAGTCGATCGCCGCCGCACAGGAGGCGATGGGCTTCACCCTCTACCACTTCGGTCTGCACACCTGGACCATCTTCTGCCTGCCCGCGCTCGCCTTCGCCTACTTCGTGTACCGCAAGGGCCTGCCGTTCCGGGTGAGCTCGATCTTCCATCCCTTCATCGGAGAGCGGATCCACGGTCCCCTGGGCCGGACCGTCGACATCATCGCGGTCCTGGGTACGCTGTTCGGGGTCGCCGTCACCATCGGTCTCGGCACCCTGCAGATCAACAGCGGCCTGCACACCCTCTTCGGGGTGGAGGAGAACCGCCTCACCCAGCTGATCCTCATCGCGGTCGTCACCACCATCGCGGTGATCTCGGTGGCCACAGGCCTCGACGTCGGCATCAAGTGGCTGTCCACGATCAACATCGTCATGGCCGTGGCGCTGCTGCTCTTCGTCTTCCTGGCGGGATCCTCGCTCTACCTGGCCAAGGGCATCATCGAGACCGCGGGCGTGTACCTGCAGTGGCTCATCCCGCTCTCCTTCTGGAACGACACCTTCGGCGACACCGGCTGGCAGGGCTCCTGGACGGTCTTCTACTGGGCGTGGACCATCACCTGGTCGCCCTTCGTCGGCATCTTCGTCGCGCGCATCTCCAAGGGGCGCACCATCCGCGAGTTCGTGCTCGGGGTGTTGGCCGCGCCCACCGCGTTCAGCGTCGTGTGGTTCAGCGTGTTCGGGCTCTCGGCCTTCGACATCGAGATGAACCAGGGCGGCGGGCTGGTCCAGGAGGTGGTGGTCGAAGGGGACATCCCCGGCGCCCTCTTCGCCTTCTTGGAGCACTACCCGCTGACCACGTTCGTGCCGGCGATGAGCATCGTCATCGTCATCATCTTCTTCACCACCTCCTCGGACTCGGCCTCCCTGGTGGTGGACATGCTCTGCTCCGGGGACGCCGAGAGCCCCACCCGTCAGCGGGTGTTCTGGGGGATCACCGAGGGCGTCGTGGCCGCGACGGTGCTCACGGCCTCCGGGGTGGGAGGTCTGGACGCACTGCAACAGACCATCATCGTGTTCGGCCTGCCGTTCTTCATCATCGGTTTCTTCATGATGGCGGGGCTGGTGCGCTCACTCCAGGCCGAGTTCACGGAAGGCTCGGGGGCCCAACGTGAACGCAACGCCCCGCTGACCACCAGGGCGCGCAGGCGCAGACGGCGGATCTCACGCGACGAGATCGGAAGGCGCTCCCAAAAACGTGAGGGCGACGGCGGCGAGAGCGACGGCGGGCAGGCGAAACGCTGACCGAGTACCGCCGCGGGGCGGGACGACCTGCTCGACGATCCGCGCCACGCATGCTTCGTCGGGCGGCGCCCGGTGGGCGGACACGGCCCCCGGGGAATCCCGTGGCGTCCTGGCCGGCGGATCGACCAGGATGGGTCCCATGCCCACCTCGGACGACGCACACTTCCCGACGCCCATCGCCGACCGTCTCGCGGCCCTGCCCACGGTGGAGGCCGTCGCCCTCGGCGGATCCCGGGCCCAGGGCACCCACCGCGCGGACAGCGATTGGGACCTGGCCGTCTACTACCGCGGCGATTTCGAGCCGCAGGACCTTCGGGACATCGGGTGGAGAGGAGAGGTGTCGGAGGTCGGAGGCTGGGGCGGCGGCGTATTCAACGGCGGCGCCTGGCTGCGGATCGAAGGCAGAGCGGTGGACGTGCACTACCGCGACCTCGACGTGGTCGAACACGAGCTCGCCGAGGCCGAGCAAGGACGCTTCAGGATCGAACCCCTCATGTTCCACCTGGCCGGTATCCCCACCTACCTCCTCGTCGCCGAGCTCGCCCTCGGTCGGGTCCTGGTCGGGGACCTGCCCCGCCCCGCCTACCCCGAGGCGCTGCGCAAGAGCGCGCCACCGGTGTGGCGGGGCATGGCCGCGTCCACCCTGTCCTACGCCGAGCACCACCACGCCCCGTACGGTCGTGTGGGCCAGACCGCGGCGCTCATCGTCCAGGCGGCCTCCCAGACGGCGCACGCGAGGCTGGCCGAGCGCGGGGTGTGGGTCACCAACGACAAGGCCCTGCTGTCACGGGCGGGGTTGGAGGAGATCGACTTCGTCGTCGCGGGGATGACCACCGACCCCCAGGACCTGCGGGCCGCGGTCGCCGAGGCCGGACGGATCCTCGCCACCGCCTGAGGAGCCCACGCGCGCTGGGGGGCGCCATGCCCAGCCGCGGCCGGGACAGGGAGCCCCGCCCCGGCGGCGGCCTACCCCTACCAGGCCATGTTGCCGCCGCCGCCGAGCGTGACGTATCCGGCC
>CALGOD010000517.1 GCA_937957845.1 uncultured Nocardiopsis sp. | reverse complement strand
ATGGTCGGCAGCCGGTCTCCCCGGCGTAGAGAGCCGGTGCTGATCAAGGCCCGGTAGTGGTCTGCGATCTGCATGTAGGGCGGAGCGGGGCGTTGCAGCTTGGTCATATCTGCCTCCTAGCGCGCATATATGCGCTGGTTGATCTCAAGTTTAGGTCTACACCCACGCTAGTTTCCGAATCTCTTCGAGGGGTGTATACACGGGGTGTATATATGGTCTACAGTACACGTACATGGGCTTCGAGCAAAGGAGTCCAGCCCGGTGACTGACTCCGGTGAACAGGGGTGACCCCTGCCCACCGCGTGGACGCCCGCACGGCAACGGCTGTTTGAAAACTCCACAGCGTGTCGGCTCGCACCCTGCGGGGTGCCTGTCCGGCCCCGTCTCACCCGGGAGTCCCCGGGTGAGACGGGGCCGGGCGGGGACCTGCACAGGAACAGGAGGCCTTCCCCGTGGAGAACACCACCCCAGCGCCACCGACCACCCAGGTGCACCTGCTCATCCGCGACAGCGGCGAGTTCGAGGACACCTCCCGGGAGGTCATCGCGGCGCTCACCGACGAAGAACAGGCCGGCCTGCTCATGCGCACGCGTGAGCAGATCGAGGGCCGCGACGACGTGAGCTACGAGATCCAGACCCTCCAGGTGCACCCCAGCGCGGCCGCCGCGCTGGGGCTGGCCTGACCACTCGCCCCGAACACCCGCCCCGACCGAAGGGAAACCCCGATGCGCAACCCCGACGCCACCACCCGCCAGGTCCTCTTCGACCGTGTCGGCCTGACGGCCGACGTGCCCCCGCTCACCGTCGACTTCACCGCCCCGCACGAATTCCACGGCGCCATCGCGCGGTACGCCGCCGCCTACCTGGCGCCCACCACCGCGGTGCAGGTGGACGCCCACCCCGACTGCCCCGACGGCGTGCTCTACGCCCTGCTCGATGACGGTGACGCCACCATTCGCGGTCCGGTCCTGGGGCGCCTGACCGTGGCGCTGCCCCGGTCTTGAGCGGCCGGTGCCCGTGCCGCCCTTCCCGTCCTGAGGGGCGGCGCGGGGACCGACCGGTCCACACACCAAGCGAGCCCCGCCGGGATGCCGCCCGGCGGGGCTCTGACGCACCGTTCACCTGCAAGGAGACAAGACAGTGCGCACCACCATGATGCCCGCTCCGGCCCCGCGCCGGGTGCGGGTGGACCTGCCCTTGGACGCGGGCCTGCTGGCCCGCCTCATCCCGGTCACCGACCCGGAGCTGTACACCGGCCGCCCGGGCGAGACCGCCACCGAACGCGCCGCCCGCGAGGCCGCGGCCGCCGACATCACCGACGACCTGGTCGCCGAACAGGCCGCCCTGGTCGCCGAGGAGATCCGCCGGGAGGTGGGGCTCTGATGGGCGCCGCCGTCCTGGCCGGGATGATCACCGGCCGCATCACCGTCCGGATCGGGCTGCGCACCACGCGCGGCATCGAGCCCGTCGCGGCCGGGGTGCTCGCCGGAGGCGACGCCACCGGCAACACCCTGCAGATCGTCGACGAGATCACCCGGCAGCTGCGCACCGTGACGCTGACCAGCGCCCACGTCATCGCCTACCGCACGAGCAGCACCGAGATGCCCGGGAGGGCCGCCGCATGACCGAGCCGAACACCCCCAACCCCCTGGTGCGCTACAGCCGCGCCCTGGTCGACGTGCTCCGTGACCTGGGGCCGGACCAAATCGCCACCCGCCTGGCGCTCGGTGCGGCCGCGGTCGGCACCACCCTGTGGATCCAACGCGTGGAGGAGCCGTTCTGGGGCGCGGTCGCGCTCGGGGTCGCGCTGGCCGGCGTGGTCGGCAGCGCGGTCGAGATCCTCGCAGAGGCGGCCGCGCGGATGCGCGCCCCGCACCTGTGGTACGCGCCCGGCCGAGTGGTCCACCACCTCAACCTGGGCAAATGCCAGGTGCTGGACCACGACGACCGGCCCGAGGTCGCGCCGGAGACCTGGCTGCTCGTCCAGCCGCTGGAGCGCGGCGAGGCCCCGGCGTTGTGGACCGAACTGGACAACCAGTTCGCCTCCAGCAACACCGAGCTGCTGCAGCGCTGGGACCGGGGGCAGATCTGATGACGGTGCCCCTGACCTCCTACATCGAGGAGATGCGCGCCGAACTGGCCCGCATCGACACCAAGGCCAACATGCTCCTGGCCCTGACCGGGGCGGGGCTGGCCGTGACCTCCCCGCTGCTGAGCGGGGGCGGGCCCGGCCACTGGCTCGCTCGGGCCGGGGCCGCGGTCGCGGTGCTGGCGCTGCTCGTGCTCCTGGCCGTGGCCCGGCCCCGGATCACCAGGACCGCGCCGTTCGTCGCGCTCCTGGCCGACCCCGAATGGGCGCCGGAGGGCGAGCGCGAACGCGCTGAGCGCCTGGCCGCTGTGACCAGCCGCAAGTTCCACCTGGTCCGCCTCGCGGTGGACCTGCTCATCCTGGCCGTGCTCCTGATCGGGGCCGGTCTGATCTGGATCGGAGTGAGTGCGTGATCCCCCCAACCCTGACCGTGATCGAGGACCGGGACGACGAGCCGTTCGGCATCTGCGACCACCCCGACGGCATCCGCGCCGGCGTCGCCGCGGCCGCCCAGGACATCCGCCGCCGCTACGACCAGCACGCGGTCGAGGCCGCCCGCCAGGTCGAGGCCTGGCTGAACGGGGAGGAGGCGTCATGACGCACTGGGTGCGGCGCCTGGCCGCCCCGCACATGACCTGCTCCTGCGGCCACCAGATGGTCTGGTCGGTGCCCGCCGGCGGCTGGGTGTGCGGCTACTGCCCCAACCGGAGATGAACGATGCCCCAAGACCTGCTCGCCGGACTGATCATCGGCGCCCTGGTCGCCGCCGCGCTCGCGGTGGCGGCGGTCAAGGCCGCCAAGGTCTACCGCAAGACTCGCGCCACCGTCCGCCGGTGGAAGAGGACCCGCCTGGTCCTCACCCAGGCCCCGCGGCGCCACGCCCGGGCCCGACGGTGTGACGAAAACCCCCTGGAATAGAAGGAGAACCCGACGTGGACTTCGAGCGCGCCATCAGCGCCTTCGGCCTGTTCGTCCTGGCCCCCGCGACGATCATCGCGATCGTCCTGATGCACCTGGTGTGGGGCTGAGCACCCGCACCTGACCAACCCCCGACACAGAGGGCCCCAGCCGAGGCTAAGACGGCTGGGGCCCTCCTACGTGATCTGTACCAGATGAGGAGCGCCCTATGCGCAAGAAGAACACCCCCGACCCGATCCCGGAGGCGCCCACGGCGACCGCCGAGCAGCTGCAGAAGGTCGTCCAGGCCGCCAAGACGCTGGCCGCGATCCCCGACCAGAAGCTGCTGGAGAACCCGGCGCTGAACCCCGCCACGCGGGCCCGCTACGACGAGCTGACCGCGGCCCGACTCCAGCAGGAACTGGACCTAGACCACCAGCGCAAGCTGCTGCTGGCCCAGGAACGGGTCCGCCGCGAGACCGAGAAGGCCAAGATCGACCAGGTCATCGACGCGGCCCGCGAGGCCACCGACCCGGCCAAGACCGTGCTGGACATGACCCGCCACCAGGCGGTGTTCGGCAAGGTGGTGCTGGCCGCGTCCCTGGCGCTGAGCGTGGGCTCGGCGATGGGCATGGAGGCCCTGGTGCAGATGGCCCAAGGCCCCACCGGGGTCGGCTACCTGGCCGAGATCGGCCTGACGGGGCTGTCGACCACGGTGATCATCTGGCGCGGGATCCTGGCCCGGGCCGGCGCCAGGGTCGAACCGGCCACGCTCAGGCTGTTCGCGGTCCTGGTCGTGCTGCCGCTGATGGTGAGCATCGTCGGGTCCACGATCGGTTCCGGTCCGGTGGGTGCGGCCTGCTCGGTCGGGTCGGCGTTGTTCGCCGGCCTGGCCTACCTGATCGCCACGACCGCCTCCTCGGCCATCGGTCAGTCGATCGCCAAGATCGACGCCCGCGAACAGGCCCACGCACGCCCGACCACCGCGCCCGCACCGGCCGCCACCCCTGGCGACCCCCCGCTGCGCGGTTCCGTCAGGGGTGACGGCACCCCTGACGGAACCGCCGGGATCGGGGACCAGACGGCCGCCTGGCTGGCCGAGATCACCCGGGCCAACGAGCCCCGCCGCCAGGAGACACCGGAGCCTTCCGCCACCCCTGGCGACTCCGACCGCCACCCCCTGGCGGACGAGGCGGCCACCCCCGGTGAGCAGGAGCTTTACCCCGAACTGGAGGGCACCCGCCGCGAAGTGATGCTTGCCATCCACGAGCACGGGGTGACGGTCTCCAACCGGGCCCTGGCCAAGGCGGTCGGCCGCTCCCGCGACACCATCCGCACCCACCGCACCGCCCTGTGGTCGGAGGGCTACCAGGTCTTCCCGGCCGACCACGAGGTCGCGGCCGACGACCAGTAGCCACCCCGTTCCGCCACCCCTGCCGCCAGGGGTGGCGACGCCCCGCTCCGGCGGGTGCGCACAGCCCCCGCAACAAGTCGTGGCGGGGGCTGTGCGCACTACTCCGGCGCCCGGGCGCGGCCGGTGACGCGCGACCCCTCGAGTCCGCGAACCACGCCCGCTCATGGCAGCCACCACCCGCACCAGAAGGAAGGAGAAACCGTGGCCACCCCCCACCCGTTCTACGACCCCACCGGCAGCAGACACGGCGTCCCCACCTACCCGTGGGGCTGGGCCCGCGATCCGGACCTGCGCACCAAAGCGCAGCTACGAGACGAAGGGCTGAGCATCGCCGGGCTGGAGGTGGCCGCGCAGATCATGTGGCGCTCCACCCGGGCCGGGAACCGCAACGGCGTGCGCACCGCGGCGCTGTACCGGCGCTCGCAGGCCCGGCCGGTCCGTCCGCTCACCCCCGCTCAGGAACGCTCGCTGGCGCGGGCGCTGCTGGCCCGTCACACCTGCCGCGACTGCGGTCGGCTCTGGGAGGTGTGCCTGCCCACCGGCAACGGCGGGTGCTGCCCGCCGCCGTGGGGATGCACCACGGTCGAGCCGCCCCAGATCGACGCTCTGGTGGCGGCCGCATGAGCGGCCACCACCCCGACATCCGGCCGGTGCCGGTCCCCGACTGGGTCCTGTACCGGCCGGTCTGCTCCTGCGGGTGGACAGGCGACATCGTCCGCACCCGCCCGTTCGCCGAGGACCAGGTGGATGAGCACCTGGCCGCTTCCGCCCCCCAGACCAGGGTCGAGCAGCCCGCGCTGCCCGGCCTGTGAGGAGAGAGAGTGTTGTCCCTGATCACCTGGGTGCGCGAGCGCGCGCACCGCACCTGCACCGCCCTGATCACCGCCCAGCACGACGCCGTCGTGGCCGGCGCCCAGGCCCACCACCACACCCGCCAGGAACTGCTCTGGGCCCGCGCCGACATCGCGCGCCTGGAGGGGGAGCTGGCCCGCGCCCGGGCCGAGACCGACCAGGCCTGGCAGGCCCAACGCGAGATGGTCCAGACCCTGGCCGCGGCCTTGGAAGGCGCCCCCGACACCCAGGACCGGATCCGCCACCTGGGCGTCCGCGAGTTGGTGGACCGGTTGTTCGAGGTCGGCGCGGTGCGCTCTGGCCTGGAGCACCTGGTGGCCTGCCCCCACACCGCCGGCGGTGAGCACCTGGAACAGGCCGCCCACCGCCTGCTGCACCGGGCCGAGGAGCGCAGCCGCGAGTTGCGCGCCCTGGCCGCCGGGGCGGTGACCTGACATGGACCCCCGCATGCGCCGCCGTACCTGGGCCAAGGTCGTTGAGCGCCTGGCCTTGGACACCGACCTGTGGATCGCCGCCCGACTGGACACCCGCCCTTTGGCGGACGTGGCCCTGGACGCGGCCGCCTGGGCCGGGCGCGTGTGGCGCCACGCCGCCGCCACCGCCCGCCACACCCTCTACGGCCCCGGCCGGGGCCTGCTCGCCGTGCTCATCACCAAGCCGAAGGAAACGCGCGATGTCCGCTGAGAACCTGCGCAAGATCGTCGACGACCTGTCCCGCATCGAGTTCGAGCACGTGGAGGACGTGCGCCGCTACGCCTACAAACTCCGCGACCTGCAGCGCGCCGTCTCCATCGAGGCCGACCTGAGCGCGGACGAACTCCAGGCACAGCTGGAGCTGACCCCGCTCTCCCCGACCGAGGGCGGGGGCACCACCCGCAAGCGCGCCAAGATGGTCGCCACCCACCTGCGCCGCACCGCCGACTACGCCCGCGCCTCCGCGATCAGCGCGGTACGGCTGTGGTCCTCCATGCGGCGCCACTACGGCTCCCTGATGAAGCCGGAGAAGGCCAGCAAGAAGAAGTCGCTGAACTTCAACTAGACCGTTCCACCCGGCCGGGGGCGCCCATCGCGCCCCCGGCCGCGTTGTGCCTGAAAGGAGAACCACGATGGGCAAGCGCAGTCGGCAGCTGGTGGTGCGCGGCCCCAGCGGCCGCGACCTGAACATCAAGACCAACGCCGGGCCGGGGGCGTGGGCGTACGTGCGCCCCTGGGCCACCACCGCGGTGATGGTCCCGGCCGGGTGGGCCACCCACGCCCTGTGGGGCGAGTCCGGATGGGCGACCGTGGCCGCCACCGGCGGCGTCGTCGCCGCGGGTGGGGCCCTGACCTGCCTGTCCTACCTGCTCACCCGGGCGCGCACCTGGTACGCGTGCCTGACCACGACCGCCTCCACCGCGGCCGCAACGGTGTGGATGGCCACCGCCACCGTCGTCGGAACGGGCCGTCCGGTGCTGGACATGCTCATCCTGGGCGGGGCGACCCTGTCCCTCGGGTCGATGATCCACACCGCTACCCGCGCCGCCGGAAGCAACCAGACCGGGGAGCAGGGCAACAAGGCGTTGCTGTCCTGGTCGGAGATCACCGAGGTGATCTCCTCCCTGCGCGGGTCGAAGTGGGCCACGACCACCGCCGAGACCGAGGTGCGCACCGAGGGCATCGTCCAGCTGGAGCCGGGGCAGACCGTCGACCAGATCTCCAGCCAGCTCCCGGCGCTGGCCAGCGCCTACCGGCTCCCGCCCGGCTCGGTGCGGGCCACCCCCGACCCCACCGACTCCTCCCGGGCCAGGGTGACCATCGTCAAGAAGGACATGCTGGCCAAACCCCAACCCTGGCCGGGGTTCCACCCCGACGCCGTGGGCACCAGCCTGGCCACGCGGCCGCTGGAGCTGGGCCTTTACGAGGACGGGGCGCCGCTGGAGGTGGACGTGCGCAACACCCACTGCCTGACCGTGGGCATGTCGGGTGCCGGCAAGTCGCGCTACGCCAAGCTCAAGCTGTTGCAGCTGGCCGCCCGAAACGACGTGTTCACCATCGCGATCGACGTGGAGAAGGGCCGCCAGACCCTGGGACCGCTCATCCCCGCGATCGGCTGGCCGGCCTTCTCCAAGCGTGAGGCCAAACCCATCATCGACGGCCTGCACCGGGCGGTGAAGGCCCGCGCCGACCACCTGGCGGAGCGGGGGCTGGAGAACTGGGAGGAGGGCTGCGGCCTGTCCTTCGTCTACCTGCTGGTCGAGGAGGCGTCCGCGATCCTGCCCGAGAACGAGGAGTTCACCGGCCTGATGAAGGTCGCCCGGTCCGCCGGGATCCACATCGAGGCCAGTCTGCAGCGCGCCACCCACACCAACCTGGACACCGACGCGCGCAGTAATTTCGGTGGGTCGATGTGCTTTGGGGTGCGCACCAGCGACGACGCCTCCTACGCGCTGCCCGACTACGTCCTGGAGGCCGGGGCGGTGCCGGAGAACTGGCGCAAGGCCAAGCCGGGGTGCTGCTACGCGGCGCTGGACGGCATCGACGAAGACCGCCACTCGGTGCCCGCGCGCATCTACGACCTGACCAACGACGTCATCAACCAGATTGTGCCGGGCCTGCCCAAGCAGCAGCTGGACCCGATCACCGCCGCGGCGTTCGGCCAGGCCTACACCAACCGCATCCACCACACCGCGCCCGGCCAGGCCGTCACCCCGGCCGCGGCCGAACCCATGACCCCCCAGACCGTTGCGGCCCCGGCCGCCGTCCACGACAGCGAGGACCTCATGCACGAAGACGACGACCTGCAGGCCACCATCACCGCCGACCCCGAACCGGACCTGCCCGGGGACCTGGACGATGCGATGGAGCCGGTCGAGGGCGCCGCCACCGCCAAGCTCGGCGGCACGAGGAAGAAGTCGAAGGAGAGCCCCGCGCAGGCCCGCGCCCGCCTGGAAGCGCAGCTACAGCTGTGGCGCGACCAGGGCGTGGAGAAGTTCCACCCCCGCGACCTGATCCGCGTCCTGATCGACGAACAGGGCCTGAGCCGCTCCCGCGCCTGGATCCAGGGCGAACTCAAGCGCCTGACCGCATCCGGGCACCTGGTCCACACCGACGACGGCTACGAGATCCCGCTCGTGCCGCCTTCTGAGCGCGACCGCGACCTCCATCTGGTCTGAGACCGCCCGGGTGATGGCTCTGCCCGCCCCGCGCCAGCTGCGCGGGGCGGTCGGGGGGACCACCCGGTCCGCACCAACCGCGCGGGAGTCCCACCAGCTGGTGGGACTCCCGTCCTGCTGAAAGGACAAGGAACGGCTGTGCCTACCATCTGCATCATCAGCTTTGGCGACCTGCACCAGGACGCCCCCGAAGGCGCCCACCTGGTGGTGGACCTGCGCCACCACTTCCGCGACCCTGCCCCCGCCCTGGTGGGCCTGTCCTTCCCCGACGAGCGCGTGCGCGACCGGGTGCTGGCCACTCCCGGCATCGGCTTGCTGACCGACGCCTCGGTGCTGGCCGCCGACGCCTTCGCGGCCGGACCGGGCACC
>CALGOD010000516.1 GCA_937957845.1 uncultured Nocardiopsis sp. | reverse complement strand
GCGCCGTCATGCCGATGGACAGGATGACCCAACGATTGCGAAGGAGCATCAGATCAGCCTAGACACACCTTCCCCCTCCGCCGCGCCCACCCCGCCTACGGGCACGCCCCCGGGAGCCCGCGGGCACGGCGCGGGCGACGTGCCCGGGTCGCTGTTCCTTCCCGACCGCGCGCTCAGGGGATGAGCAGGGTCTTGACCGCGCGCCGCTCGTCCATGGCCCGGTATCCCCCGGCGGCGTCGGCCAGGGAGGGGGCGGTCGAAGACCTGGCCCGGGTCGATCTCGCGGTCCCAGATCAGGCGGACCGGATCGGGCAGGAAGCGACGCACCGGTGCAGGCCCTCCGTGGAGCCGGAGGGCGGGCGGAGGCACCCGACAGGCCCTCACCCGTCCCCGGGCTCCCAGCGCAGCAGGTCCCCCGGCTGGCAGTCGAGTGCCTCGCAGAGTGCGGCGAGCGTGGTGAAGCGCACCGCCTTGGCGCGTCCGTTCTTGAGCACCGCCAGGTTGGCGGGTGTGATTCCGACGCGCTCGGCGAGTTCTCCCACGGACATCTTCCGCCGGGCCAACATCACATCGATGTCGACGACGATCGGCATCAGACGACCTCTTCCAGCTCGGCCTGCATCCGTGCCGCCTCGGCGTCGCGGGCGATGGCCTGGGCGAGCAGCGCCCGCATCACCAGGACGACGAGCGCGACCCCCGTGACCGCCACGCCGATCCCACCGATCAGGAGAACGACGCCCGGCGGGACGGCTTCGCCCGGCGCCAGGACGGTTCCGAGTGCGAACACCAGGAGGGCGGCCACCGTGAACGCCCCGATCACGGTGTGCACGTAGCGGAAGGCCGCGGAGGAGAACACGGTTCCTCGCCGCACCATCGTCACCAGGCGCCACACGCACACCAGGACGACTTGAGCCGAGACGATGCCCAGGAAGACGATCACGAGGACGGAGGTACTCATCGGGAGATCCGCTCCGGCCTCCCCCAGGTCGGCGGCCAGCAGCGGCAGCATCACGGCCTGCACGAACACCGAACCCGCGAGCAGCATCGCCGTCACGGCGCGCAGTGCGAGCACCGCCAGGTTTCCCATCGCTTCTCCTTCTCTTGTCTTTCGATGGAAAACTATCGATATTCGATAGATCAAGCAAGGGGGTGGACTCATCCTCGGTGGAGGAACCGCAAGGACGCCCGGTCGGCAGCCTCCGGCCTCGGCGGCAGGGCGGACGGATCGGCAGTGCGCACGGCCCGCCCCGATGCCTCCGGGTACGGGAACGCGTCCCCCAGGGGTCGCCTCCGGTGCCGTGGGGACGGCCGGACCGGAGGGGCCCGGCCGCCCTGCCGGGCGGCGGAGGCGTCGGTCAGTCGGCGAAGGTGGAGGCGTCGATCACGAACCGGTAGCGCACGTCGGAGGCCAGGACCCGCTCCCACGCCTCGTTGATCCGGTCGGCGGAGACGATCTCCACCTCCGGGGCGATGCCGTGTTCGGCGCAGAAGTCGAGCATCTCCTGGGTCTCGGCGACACCACCGATCAGCGAGCCGCTGTAGCCGCGGCGATACCTGATCAGCGACATCGCGTTCAGGGTCAGCGGCTCGGACGGCACACCCACGTTCACCAGGGCTCCGCCGACGGCCAGGAGCCCCAGGTGGGCGTCGACGTCGACGGGGGCGCTGACGGTGTTGACGACCAGGTCCAGACTTCCGGCGAGCTCGGTGAATGTCGTGGGGTCGCTGGTGGCGTAGTAGTGGTCGGCGCCCATCCGCAGGCCGTCGTCACGCTTGCGCAGCGACTGCGACAGGACGGTGACCTCGGCGCCCATGGTGTGCGCGAACTTCACGGCCATGTGGCCGAGCCCGCCCAGGCCGACGACGCCGACCTTCTTTCCGGGGGCGGCGCCCCAGCGCTTGAGGGGAGAGTAGGCGGTGATTCCCGCGCACAGCAGCGGTGCCGCCTTCTCGAAGGGGATCTCCTCGGGGATGCGCAGCACGAAGTCCTCCGTGACGACGATCCCCGTGGAGTAGCCGCCCTGGGTGGTCGTGCCGTCCCGGTCGGTGGCACCGTAGGTGCCGACCAGGCCGTCGCAGTACTGCTCGTCGCCCGCCGCGCAGCTGGTGCAGTCGCCGCAGGAGTCGACCATGCAGCCGACGCCGACGCGGTCGCCGACCTTGTAGCGCGTCACCTCGGAGCCGACCTCGGCCACCACGCCGGCGATCTCGTGGCCGACGTTGAGCGGGTAGGGCTGCGGGCCCCAGTCGCCGCGGACGGTGTGGATGTCGGAGTGGCAGATCCCTGTCCAGAGGATGTCGATGCGTACATCCTCGGGGCCCACGTCGCGCCGCTCGACCGTGCCGGGGGTCAGGGGTGCGTTCTCTGCGGGGGCGACATATGCGCGGACGGAAGTCATCAATACCTTTCGCGAGCAGGGTCCGTACCCACCGGTTCCGGATCCGGTGGGCCGGATCGGGGCACAGGCCCCGACCGGCCCCAGTCAACCACCGTGCCTCGGTTTCGCGGGGCGGCGCCCTTGCGCGGAACTCCTCCGGTTACGAGGAGGTTGTCGCCGGCCCCCTGGTGGCGCCCTCCACGGTCGTGACCCCGCGCACATCTCCGGTCCGGACGAAGTCCGCTGCCCGCGCCGCCCCGCCAGGGGAGAGACGGCCGGAAGCGACGGCGGGGAGCGACACCGCCTGGAACAAGGGCGATACCGCTCCTACCAGCAGCGATGGCCCCCAGGGTTGCTTCGTTCCGCTGTTGTTCTTCACACGCCCTCAAGAGCGATCAAGGCATTGCCACGGGTTGGACCGTCACATACGTTTGCACCCGTGAAATTTATCGAATCGCTACCTAAGTTTACGTTTACCGCCGCTTCGAGCACTCTGCTCGCCGCGGGGATCTTCCTCGCCGGGCCGGGCACCGCTGCCGCGGACACCGTCCAGAAGTCCGACTGCTCGGGCGACAGGTGCGCGCCGGTGGTCACCGCCACCGGTATCGACGCGAACCAGTCGGCCGCCGACACCCTCAACCAGGAGCTGGGCTCCGACATGGCCGGCTACATGACCGCCGAGCACGTCTCCCACGCCCGTGAGGTCGTCGACGCCGCGAAGGACCGCGACCTGGGCAAGCGCGCCGCCACCATCGCGATCGCCACCGTCATCGTCGAGACCCACCTGAACAACTACCCGGGCGGAGACCGCGACAGCGTCGGCCTGTTCCAGCAGCGCGACCACTACGGCTCGCACGAGGAGCGGCTCGACCCCACCTGGGCGGCCAACGCCTTCTACGACGAGCTGGAGTTCGTCTACCCCGACGGAAGCTGGGACGACGAGCCGATCGGTGACGTCTCCCAGGACGTGCAGCGCTCGGCCTACCCCTACCGGTACGGCTACCAGGCCGACGACGCCGGAACCATCGTGGACCACCTCTGGTAACAGACCCTTCCCGGGCGGACGGCGGAGCGCACGGACCCCGCTCCCGTACGCTCACATAGCCGCAACAAACCGCGGGGCCGGGCGCCGATCGATCGGCGGCCGGCCCCGCGGCGTTTCCGGGCAGGTCAGCCGCCGTTGGACTGGCGTATGCCCATGGCCAGACCGCGTTCGTGGGGAGCGAACCAGACGAGG
>CALGOD010000515.1 GCA_937957845.1 uncultured Nocardiopsis sp. | reverse complement strand
CCGTAGCTCGACCCCGAAATGGGGGGATGGACACCTGGATCGCCCCGGCTCGCCGTGCACGACGGCCGCGGTACCTCGGTACCAGGCCGATGCGGGGGCCGGAAAGAGGAGACCGGGGACAATTTCGGATTTTACCGTGCCCATGACGGCACGGGCGGGGAAACCGCAAGGCACGGAAACCCCCCCAGCGACGTTTAGCCCCCCCCGACCACCCGTCGGGCATCCCGCCCGTCACCATCGAGTATCGAGGAGTGACGGGCGGGGAGGTTTCACCCGTTTCCTACTGCTCTTCGAAGCGGATGATCTTCACGAACTCGTCGGCCTTGAGACTGGCACCGCCGACCAGGGCACCGTCGACGTCCTCCCGGGACATGATGTCGGAGGCGTTGTCGCCCTTGACCGAACCGCCGTAGAGCACGCGCACCGCACCCGCGACCTCGGGCGAGTACAGCTCGGCCAGGCGCTCGCGGATCGCCGCGCACACCTCCTGGGCGTCCTCGGGGGTGGCGACCTCACCGGTGCCGATGGCCCACACCGGCTCGTAGGCGACGACGATCCGCTCCACCTGCTCGGCGGGGATCTCCTTGAGCGCCCCGTCGAGCTGGGCCAGGACGTGCTCGACGTGCCGGCCCGCCTTGCGTACCTCCAGTCCCTCTCCCACGCACAGGATCGGCACGATGTCGTTCTTGAACGCGGCCCTGACCTTGGCGTTGACCAGGGCGTCGTCCTCCTGGTGGTACTCGCGGCGCTCGGAGTGGCCCACCAACACGTAGGAACAGTCCAGCTTGGCCAGCATGGCACCGGAGATCTCACCGGTGTAGGCACCCTTGTCGTGGGCGGAGATGTCCTGGGCCCCGTAGCCGATCTTGAGCTTGTCGCCATCGACCAGGGTCTGGACGCTGCGCAGGTCGGTGAACGGCGGCAGAACGACGACCTCGGCGTTGTCGTAGTCCTTGTCCTTCAGCGCGAACGCCAGTTTCTGGACGAGTGCGATGGCCTCCAGGTGGTTGTTGTTCATCTTCCAGTTGCCCGCGATGAGCGGCAGGCGCTGGGACATGTGGGTACTTCCTTGTCGTTCGGATGGACGGGCACCGTCGCGCTCCCGGTGGGCGTCGCCGGTGGGCTCGGCGGGACCCCGAGCAGTGGTCGTCTACTTGAGGGCGTCGATACCGGGCAGGTCCTTGCCCTCCAGGTACTCCAGGCTGGCGCCTCCACCGGTGGAGATGTGGCCGAAGGCCGCCTCGTCGAACCCGAGGGCCCGCACGGCCGCGGCGGAGTCCCCCCCTCCGACCACGGTGAAGGCGTCCGAGTCGACCAAGGCCTGGGCCAGCGCCCTGGTTCCGCCGGAGTAGGGCTCCATCTCGAACACGCCCATCGGACCGTTCCAGAACACCGTCCTGGTGTCGGCGAGCTTCTCGGCGAAGAGCGCCTGACTCCTCGGGCCGATGTCCAGTCCCATCCGGTCCGCCGGAATCGCGTCGGCGTCGACCACCCCGTGCGCGGCGTCGGCGGCGAACTTCTCGGCGGCCACGACGTCCACCGGAAGCACGATCTCCACACCCTCGCGCTCGGCGCGCTCCAGGTAACCCTTGACCGTGTCGATCTGGTCGGTCTCCAGCAGGCTCGAACCGACCCCGTGGCCCTTGGCCTTGAGGAAGGTGAAGACCATGCCGCCGCCGATGAGCAGACGGTCAGCGGTACCGAGAAGGTTGTCGATGACGCCGAGCTTGTCGGAGACCTTGGAACCGCCCAGGACCACGGCGTAGGGCCGCTGCGGGTCCCCCGTGAGCCTGCGCAGCACCTCGACCTCGTTCAGCACCAGACCGCCGACGGCGTGAGGAAGTCTGCCGGGCAGGTCGTAGACACTGGCGTGCTTACGGTGCACGGCGCCGAAGGCGTCACCCACGTACAGGTCGGCGAGTCGGGCGAAGCGGTCCGCGAGTTCACCGCGCTCGGCGTCGTCCTTGCTGGTCTCGCCCGGTTCGAAACGCACGTTCTCCAGCAGAGCGACCTGCCCGTCCTCCAGCGCCTCGCACGTGGCGCGGGCCGACTCCCCCGCGGTGTCGGAGGCGAAGGCCACCTCCGAGCCGAGCAGCTCGCCAAGGCGTGCGGCGACGGGGCGCAGCGAGTAGCGGGGGTCGGGCTCGCCCTTGGGGCGCCCCAGGTGGGCGGCGACGATGACACGGGCGCCGCGCTCACGCAGCGCCGAGATGGTCGGCACCGCCGCGCGGATACGGCCGTCGTCGGTGATCCGGTCGCCGTCCAGGGGCACGTTCAGGTCGGCCCGGACGAAGACGCGCTTGCCGGAGACGTCGAGTTCGTCGATCGTCCGCATGCTGGTCTCCTCTTGGAAGGTGGGGGTTGGGCTGTCCCGGGCGGCGGCCCCGGGAGGGGCGGGCATGACGGCACCCCCTCGCGCGGACTGCGGGCGAAGGGGTGCCGTCTCACGCGCCTGTGGCCATGGGGCCGTGGACGCTACAGGCCGGAACCGACCAGCTTGGCCACGTCCACCAGGCGGCTGGAGTAGCCCCACTCGTTGTCGTACCAGCCGACGATCTTGACCTGCTTGCCGAAGGCCATGGTCAGCTTGGAGTCGAAGGTGCACGAGGGCGCGGTGCCGACGATGTCGGAGGAGACGATCTCGTCCTCGGTGTAGAGGAGCACGTCCTTGAGCGGGCCCTCGGCCGCGGCCTTGAAGGCGGCGTTGACCTCGTCCTTGGTGACCTCGCGCTCCAGGGTGACGACCAGGTCGGTCACCGAGCCGTCCGGCACGGGAACGCGCATGGCCATGCCGTCCAGCTTGCCCTCCAGCTCCGGAAGGACCAGGGCGGTGGCCTTGGCGGCACCGGTGGTGGTCGGGATGATGTTCTGCGCGGCGGCCAGGTCCTTGTGCGGGTAGTCCAGGATGACCTGGTCGTTGGTGTAGGCGTGCACGGTGGTCATCAGGCCCTGCTGGATGCCGAAGCTGTCCAGGAGCACCTTGGCCATGGGTGCGACGCAGTTGGTGGTGCAGGAGGCGTTGGAGACGATGTGGTGGTTGGCGGCGTCGTACTTGTCGTCGTTGACGCCCATGACCAGGGTCAGGTCCTCGCCCTTGGCGGGGGCGGAGATGATGACCTTCTTGGCACCGGCCTCAATGTGCTTCTTGGCGTCCTCGGCCTTGGTGAAGTGACCGGTGGACTCGATGACGACGTCCACGTTCAGGTCCGACCAGGGCAGCTGGGCAGGGTCGCGCTGGGCCAGGACCTTGACGCTCTTGTCACCCACGCGAATGAAGTCGTCGCCGACCTCGATGTCGCCTTCCAGTGTGCCGAGAACGGTGTCGTACTTGAGCAGGTGGGCGAGAGTCCTGGTGTCGGTGAGGTCGTTGACCGCGACGATTTCGATGTCGCTGCCGCCAGCGGCGACCGCGCGCCAGAAATTGCGGCCGATCCGACCGAAGCCGTTGACGCCTACACGGATGGTCACGGAATCAATCTCCTCATATATCGCACATCATTTTCGCCCGGACATTCCCCCGCCCGGAACGGGGCGTGCCGGTGTTGATCGACCGGCCGCCATGAGCAGGGTCAACGCGCCGCGGGTGCTGGAGAAGAGCCTAGCGGAGCACCG
>CALGOD010000514.1 GCA_937957845.1 uncultured Nocardiopsis sp. | reverse complement strand
CCCCAGACCTCGTCCTCGTTGTCGGGGTAGGCGCCGGTGAACAGGGGGTCGAACCACACACGGTTGTGCAGGGTGCGGGCCCGTTCCACGGCGGCGTGGTCGGCCTCGGAGTCGGTGGCGGGCAGCAGGTGGTCGGGGTTGAGGGTGATGCCGACCTCTCCCGCGTCGGCCGCGCGCAGTTCACCGGTGGCCATGCCGTGCGCCAGCAACAGGTGGTGTGCGGCGGCCAACGCGGGGGTTCCCTCCCGGGTGCCGGGGGCGTGCCGGCCCACGGCGTGGCCGACGAAGGACGTGCAGAAGGGTTCGTTGAGGGTGATCCACCTGCTCACCCGGTCGCCCAGGTGGTCGGCGACGATACGGGAGTACTCGGCGAAGCGGTGGGCGGTGTCGCGCACGCGCCAGCCGCCCACGTCCTCCAACGCCTGGGGCAGATCCCAGTGGTAGAGGGTCAGGACGGGTTCGATCCCGGCAGCGAGGACGGTGTCCACGAGACGGTCGTAGAAGGCCAGTCCCTCGGGGTTGGGACGCCCCTTGCCCGTGGGCTGGACACGGGGCCAGGCCACGGAGAAGCGGTACAGGTCCACGCCCAGGTCGGCGAGCAGCGCGACGTCCTCACCGTAACGGTGGTAGTGGTCGCAGGCGATGTCGCCGGTCTCGCCGCGTGCGACGCGCCCGGGGGTGCGGCAGTAGGTGTCCCAGATGGAGGGACCGCGTCCGCCCTCGCGCACGCCTCCCTCCACCTGGTAGGCGGCGGTGGCGGTGCCGAAGAGGAAACCGGCGGGCAGGGTCGGCTCTTCCATGTCCATCCTTTCGTGGGAGCGCTCCCAATCATAGGCGGACGTGACCCGCGACACCAGAGGCCCGTGCGTGGCGGAACGAGCACCCCTCGCGCCCTCCCGCGTGGCTTCCGGGTCCCGCCCTTGCCGACGCTTCGCCCCTTGCCGTCGAAACGTCACGGCCGGGAACCGAAGAGGCGCTTCCGCCGTCACACTGCGCAGGGCGCGGCGCGTCCCCCCGCGCGGTGTGAGAAGGGAACCCATGAGCAGCTGGACCGACTACTCGCAGAACCGGAGGATCCGGGAGCTTGAGGAGAGCCTGGACTCGGCCCGGCACCAGATCTCCTACGAGCGCAGCAAGGTGCGCTCGGAACTGTCGCATCTGCGCGGCACCCTCGAACAGAGACTGAACCGTGTCTCGGCCTCCCTGGACGCCTTCATCGAACTCAGCGACATCCGCGCCACCCTGGCGATGTTCGATGACGCCGCCATCGCCCGCCGCCGCACCCTGCAGATGCTCGACGGCACCCCCCTGCCCGACCTCGAACTGCGCGACGTCCCCGACTACTGGCTCGTCCCGGCCGCGCGCGGCCTGCACGCGCTACTGTCCGACGACGTGGGCACCGCCCGGGCCCGCTTCGACGAGGCCGCGCGACGCGACCCCGCCCGCGCCCGCCACTTCGCGGCGCTGGCCACCGCGCTGACCCGCGCGGAGTACGCCCGTGCCATGGGCGAGGGCGCGACGGCCACACTGCTCCCCCACCTTCCGGCCCCCTCCGAGGAGGTGACCCGCGGCGGACGCGCCCTGTGGTTGCTGACGGCCGACGGCTCCTTCGGCGAGGACGCACGCCAACACCTCCTGCTGTCCACCCTCCGGCACTGGGACCGGCAGGGGGTGCGGGCGCCGATGGTGGACGGTCTGTTCACGCACGCGATCCCCGCCACTTCGCGCCGGCCTCGGTCCAGGGCCGCTCGGGGCACGGGGTCGCAGGGGATCGACCAGCGCGCCGCCGCCGTTCGTCGTATCACCGGATTGAGGGAGCGCGTCGCCCTCAACGCCGCCCTGGGCGGCGAGCACACGTCCCAGGAGGTCCTGGCCCCCGACCAGGCCAGTGCGGAGTTCCTGGGCCAGGCCCTGCGCATGCACGTGGAGGAGGGCAGCGCCGAGGAGGCACCGCTCATCGAGCGTGCCGGTGTGCTGCGCGCGATCATCGAGAACGGCGGTGGGAGCGGGGCCCAGCCGCGGTGGGACGACACCGTGGGCGGCGTCGGTGCACTACTCGGCGAGGACCTGACCGGTCAGGACGCCCCGACGCACCGCCGCACCTTCGCCCTGGTCCTGCTACGGTCCGCGGTGGTGGAGAGCGCCGAGAGGCTGGTGGAGGAGGCGTCCGTTCCTGTGGAGGACTCCACCACGGTCACTCTGCAGGGTGTGCGGGTCACGGTCACCTCCGACGGTGTCCGGAGCGGAGACCTGAAACAGGCCGAGGAACGGTTGCGCATGCGCGTCGGTGCCCTCCAGGGTCCGGCGAGAGGCTACATGTGGGGCCTGCTGATCGTCTCGGGGGTGCTGCTGGTGGTGGCTCTGGCCTCGGCCAACGGCTTCACCTGGTTCCTGTTCCTGGCCGCCGTCGCGGGTGCGGGGGCCGCCTTCATGTTCGACCAGCGTGAACAGGGCGCGGCCAGGGCAGACCTGGAGGAGCGGAACCGGCGTCTGGCCCGGGAGGCGGCCGAGGCGGCGCAGGAGTGGGGACAGAGGCTGCGTGCCGCCGAGGAGTACCCCGTCACCGCCCGACGGGAGTCGCAGGAGATCCGCCGTCTCCTCGCCCCTTAGCCGGGGTGGGGACCGCTCCCCGGGTCTTGTCCCGGTCAAGGCCTCACGTGCACGGGCCGGCCACGAGAAGTCGCATCTCCAGGGGCAGGTCGAGGATGTGGTGGGTGGTCAGACCCGCCGACCGCAGCAGTTTCTCGTACTCGTCCTCGGTGCGCTCCGCGCCGGTGGTCATCACCATCATGTGCGCGTCGAGGAAGGTCGAGAGCCAGGGCGGGTCCTCGTCGGGCAGGACGCGTTCGGCGATGAGCACCCGCCCGTCGGGGGGCATCGCCTCACGGCAGTGGCGCAGCACCGTGCGCGCGTCCTGGTCGGACCAGTTGTGCAGGATCCGGCTGAGCAGGTAGACGTCGGCCCCCCGGGGAACACCCCGGAGGAAGTCCCCCTCCACCAGCTCGCATCGTCCGGCGTCGACGAGCGGACCGAGACGGAGCTCGGCCGCGGCCAGTGCGGGTGGACGTTCCACCAACACCCCGTGGGCCTCGGGCGCACCGGGGTCGACGATCCTGCGGGCTCCGGTGAAGTCGTGCACGTCGGGGATCACGGTGGAGAACCGCCCTCCCGCGGCGATGCCCGCCGTGTAGCGCGCGGCGTCCTCGGGGTTCCTCACCAGGTGGTCGAACACGTCGGTGCCGTGGGCGACCTCGAAGGCGGTGACGCCGGTGCGCACCGTGTCGGCCAGACGCGCCCACGCGGCGGTGAACATGTCGCTGTCGTAGAGCAGTGCCAGATCTGCCATACCC
>CALGOD010000513.1 GCA_937957845.1 uncultured Nocardiopsis sp. | reverse complement strand
GTCGCTCTCTTCCACTCCGGGGTTCCCGACAGACCGGGCCCGCGACGCGTCGCTCTGCCCGCACCCACGCGTGAACCCGTTCGCCCGGTGGTCGGACACGGCTGTGCGTTCCATCCTGCTCTTCCCCGTCGCCGTTCCCGCGCATGTCGGTGGCGTGGCGGGGTCCGGAGGCGGGACGGGCACGGCCCGGCGGTACGCGAACGGGACCCTTGACCACCCGCGATCGCCTGGGCGTGATCATCTGCGCCGGGTCCGTGTCCTGGCCGTGGGAGCGGCGCCGGGCATCCGCGCGATTCTGCTCGAAGCAGGAGAGCCTGGCGGGTCGGCCGTGGAGCGACCAGACTCCTTCGCATGAGACTTCTGGTTCTGGGTGGCACCGAGTTCGTGGGACGAGCCGTCGTGGAGGACGCACTCGCCAGGGGGTGGGACGTCACCGTCTTCCACCGTGGCAGGCACGCCGCACCCCCCGGCCCCACGGTCCTGCGCGGCGACCGTACCGAGGAGGGCGGACTCACCGCCCTGGAGAGGGGCCGCTGGGAAGCGGTCGTCGACACCTGGTCGGACGCCCCGGTGGCGGTGGCCGACGCCGCCGGACTGCTCGCCGACCGGGTCGGGCACTACGTCTACGTCTCCAGCCGCTCCGTCTACACCTTTCCCACCAAGAACGGGATGGACGAGAGAGCACCGGTGGTGGACTCCTCGCCCGAGGACGACGGCACCGACTACGCACGGGCCAAGCGGGGCGGCGAGCTGGCGGCCGAGGCTGTCTTCGGCGACCGCGCGCTGTTCGTACGGGCCGGTCTCATCCTCGGTCCGCACGAGAACGTCGGCCGCCTGCCCTGGTGGTTGGAACGCGTCGCCCGGGGCGGCCCGGTCCTGGCACCGGGCCCGCGTGACCTGCCGCTGCAGTACGTGGACGCCCGCGACCTGGCCGCATGGACGCTCGACGCGGTGGAGAAGGGGCTGGGCGGCCCCTACAACCTGGTGAGCCCGCCGGGGCACACCACCACCGGTGAACTGCTGGAGGCGTGTACGGCGGTCACCGGCTCCGACGCGGAGCCGCGCTGGACCGATCCGCAGGTCATCCTCGACGCGGGGATCCGGCCGTGGACCGAGCTGCCCATCTGGCTGCCGCCCGGCGAGCTGTACGACAGCCTGCACCAGGGAGACGTCTCCCGCGCGCTCGCCACGGGACTACGTTGCCGTCCCGTGGTCGAGACCGTGGCCGACACCTGGGCGTGGCTGAGGACCCTGGAGGAAGGGGCGCCCCAGCGCGCCGACCGTCCTCGGATCGGCCTGGATCCGCGGGTCGAGGCACGACTGCTCGGCCTCTGAGACGAGGGGAGCCGTGCGGGCCGGCAGGGCGTCCGTGCCCCGGAACAAGGGCGTAGCACGGCGGGACACGTGGGGCTGCAATGGGGGTGTGAAAACCATCACACAGCGCGAGTTCCGCAACAACGCGGCTTCCGTCATGGACCAGGTCGAAGCGGGCGAGACCTTCCACGTGACCCGCAACGGGGTCGAAGTGGCCCGGGTCAGCCCCGTTCCACGCCATCGACGGCTCACCGCGGAACAACTGGTGGAACGCCACCGCAGGCTCCCCCGGGTGGACTCCGCCCGCATGCGCGAAGAAGCCGATGAGTTCTTCGGCGGCGATGACCGCATGGGGGAGGACGAGCGTGACTGACCGGTTCGACGAGGGCGTCCTCGACACCTGCGCCTTCGTCGACCTCGGTGACATCGCCTCGGACCGGCTCCCCAGGTTTCCCGAGATCACCGCCGTCACCCTGGCCGAACTCCACCAAGGGGTGGCGATGGCGAAGGACCCCGTGAGCAGGGCCCAGCGCGCGGAAAAGCTCCAGGCCGCGACAGCGGACTTCTCTCCTCTCCCGTTCGACGGAGAGGCGGCGGCCCGGTACGGGACTCTCGTGGCCCTCACCCTCGCGGCGAACCGTGGTCCCGGGCCGCGCCGTCTGGACCTGATGATCGCTGCCGTGGCCTCGGTGCGTGGGCTTCCTCTCTACACGCGCAACGCCGACGACTTCGTCGGGCTCGACGGCATGGTGCGGATCATCGCCGTCTGAGGCCGCCTCCGGGCTTCGCCGCCCACATGGAGAGAAAAGAGTCCCGTGGGGCGGTGGTCCCCTGGACTCGGAGGCCGACACCCGGGCCGAGAGCATCCCCGACCCCTCTTCGGGAGGGCCCGGTCGGCATCGGCTCCGATGCTCCCTCACGCTCTCCCGTGGACGCGTCACGGTGGGTCGGTGTCCCGCCGTCGCATCCCTGAGATCAGTGCCTCCCCTGTGGAGATCCCCGCCCTGACGGTCTTCGCCCCGATCGCGGCCGTCGTCGTGGTCTTCGTCGTCCTCCCCGCCCGGCGTGGCCCCTCCACCGGCGAATCGGATGACGGTTCGGCCGCAGCCATGGACGGCTCCGCCGGTGCCGACGGGGACGACCGGGAGTGAGACTCCACGCCCACATGGACGACGAGGGGGACCACCCGATCCGGGCGGTCCCCGTCAGTGTTCGGCCCCGAGTCACGGAGCCGGGCGGATGCCCGACGCCTCGGTCCGGCTTCGCGGCGGGGCGATGCGCGCGCAAGGGTCTCCACCCCGGTACGCGACCGGGCTCAGACCTCCAGGGCCTCTTCCTCGGTCTTCCTGGTCCCCACCTTCAGGCCGTCGAGGGAGTCGTCCACGGTCACCACCACGGTGTCGCCCTCGGTGAGCTCTCCCGACAGCAGCTCACGGGCCAGCGGGTCGCCGATCGAGGACTGCACCAGGCGGCGCAGCGGACGCGCGCCGTAGTTGGGGTCGTAACCCGTCAGCGCCAACCACTCACGGGCGGCCGGTGTCACGTCCAGCTCCAGACGCCGGTCGGCGAGCCGCTTGGCGAGCTTGTCGACCTGAAGGTCCACGATCCGGGTCAGGTCCTCGGTGGACAGCGCGTCGAACATGATCACGTCGTCCAGCCGGTTGAGGAACTCCGGCTTGAACGTCGTGCGCACCACGTTCATCACGTGGTCACGCCGCACCGCCTCGTCCAACGACTGGTCCACCAGGAACTGCGATCCCAGGTTGGAGGTGAGGATGAGGATGGTGTTGCGAAAGTCCACCTGGCGCCCCTGCCCGTCGGTGAGGCGACCGTCGTCCAGCACCTGCAACAGGGTGTCGAACACCTCCAGGTGGGCCTTCTCCACCTCGTCCAGCAGCACCACCGTGTAGGGGCGACGGCGCACCGCCTCGGTCAGCTGACCGCCCTCCTCATAACCCACGTAGCCGGGGGGCGCTCCGACCAGGCGCGAGACCGAGTGCTTCTCGGAGTACTCGCTCATGTCGATGCGCACGATCGCGC
>CALGOD010000512.1 GCA_937957845.1 uncultured Nocardiopsis sp. | reverse complement strand
CGATCGTCTTCGTCGGTCGTCTGGACGAGGAGAAACGGATCGGGGACACGATCCGCGCGCTGGCGAGGATCGTGCCCGAGCACGACGTCCAGTTCGCGGTGGCGGGGACCGGCCAGTGCGAGGAGGAGCTGCGGGAGCTGGCACGGCGGGCGGGGGTGGCGGACCGGGTGTTCTTCTTGGGGTTCGTCCCGGACGGGGACCTGCCGCTGGTGTACGTGGCGGGCGACGTCTTCGCCATCGCGGGGGTGGCCGAGCTGCAGAGCATCGCCACCTTGGAGGCGATGTCCACCGGATTGCCGGTGGTGGCCGCGGACGCGATGGCCCTGCCCCATCTGGTGGAGGTGGGACACAACGGGTTCCTCTTCCCACCCGGCGACGACGAGTACCTGGCGGACAGGCTTCTCGCCGCGCTCGGCCCGGAGAGGAACGCCATGGGGGCGGCGAGCAGAGAACTGGCTCGAAGACACGACCACCACTGGTCACTGGAGCGGTTCGAGGCGGTCTACAGCCGGCTGAGGGGAACGGCTCCGATGCCCCTGTGGGCGGAGAGGGCGGACGGGGGACGGCCCGTGGCCGTGTGAGCCCGCTCGGGCCGGTGGCCGGTCGTGGTGGCGCGCCGGGTCCCCGGGCACGGAACCCGGCGGCAGTCCGGATGCCCGTGGGGGAGCGTGTCCAGGGCCGATGCGCCGGCGGAGGCATGGCGTTCGTTATGTCTGAAATGAGCCGACTGTGGGTATCTCCCCCTCCTTGCCACTTTCCGTATTTTTTGCGTAGCGTCCTGTGATCTTGCCCCCCTGTGGGAAACACCAGATGTTGTGTGGTTCGAAGGAATAAGTGCACAGTCCGGCCGAGGCCGGATCACCCGGGGTGGCAACGCGCCCGAGGACCTCACCGATCGGCTGGTCAGCGCCGAACGCGAGGCGGGGTTCCATGAACGCGACATGTCGGTGTTCGAACGCGAACGCATCGACCTGGAGCACCGGGTGAACCGGATGGAAGCCGAACTGGAGGCACTGCGCAAAAGAAGACTGGAAGCCTACGCGCGATGGTGGAACGCCCGCGACGACCGGGACCGGGCACTCCACGTCTGTCGCAGACTGCGCCGCCGGATCGACCGGACACGTCGCAAGACGGATCGGGAGTGAGCAGTGCGCGACGGACCGCCACGACAAGATTCCATGTTCGGCCCGGACCGGAGTCCGGGCCGAACACGTGCCCCGGTCGCCTGAGGTGAGCACCGCCCTGATCCTCGCAGTCCCGACCACGTGCCCGGCTCCGGGAGCCGCCCCACCCGCGAGGCCCCGCGCGTGGCGACGATCCCCAGGAACACGTCTACGCCCAGGCCCCGATCGTCTCGGCGATCTCCTCACCCACCTGCCGTGACGCGTTGCGCAGGGCGTCCAGGGTCACCTTGATCGCCGGACGGCGCACGGAACTCGCACGTACCACCGCGTACACGTGCCGCTTGGGAGCGGAGGCGGGGAGCCTGCGGTACACCAGCCCGGCCGGCCCGCCCACCATCGCCAACGCCGGCACCGCGGCGATACCGATCCCGCGTGAGACCAGGCTCAGGATCGTCCCCAGCCCCTCGAACTCCCAGGCGGCCGAGGGCAGTCCGCCCACCTCGGACAGGAGCCGATCCGTGGCGTAGCGCGAGCGCTCGCTCTCCGGGGCCACGATCCACGGCTCGTTCAGCAGATCCTCCAGCACCACCGAGGCAGCGGGGTCGGCCAACGGGTGCTCCGGGGGCACCGCCAGCACCATCGGGTCGTGCATCAGGTGGATGTGCCGCAGGCCGCTGTCCTCCCCACGTCCGGGGTGCTGGCCCGACCAGTCGTCCACCAGCGCGATGTCCACCTCCCGGGAGCGCACCTTCTGGGTTCCCGTGGACAGCAGGGTCTGGCGTAGCAGCAACTGCATCCCGTCGTGGCGGCGCAACGGGGGCACGAGCAGCGGCGCGAACGCCACCGCGGCGGTCGGAAAGGCCGTGACGGTGACCACTCCCAGAGCCCGGTCGGACTGTTCGGCCAGGACCGACTCGGTGGCCTCCACCAGGGCCAGGAGTTCCTCGGCGTGGAGCACCAACAACCGTCCGGCGTCGGTCAGTTCGGCGCCCCGGGCGGAGCGGTCCAAAAGCGCGACGCCCGTCTCCCTCTCCAACGTGGTCAGCTGCTGTGAGATCGCCGAGGGGGTGTAGCCCAAGGCGTGGGCGGTGGCCGCGATCGTGCCCCGAACACTGAACTCGCGGAGGATCTGGAGGCGTCGAAGATCGAGCATAAGAACACCTTAAGCTCAGCATCGAAAAGAGTCGCTTGTACTGATGGCTGACTGTGGGCAGTGTTGTGGATGACAAGCCGTGACCAGCGGCTAACGCTTTCTACGACAAACCGGAGATGAGTCATCCATGACCGTCACTGTGTCCGCGACCCTCGCCGTCAACGAAGCGCTCGCCGAGAAACGACGCCAGGGAGTCCGCGTGCTCCCCTTGGGTTTCGGTGAGGCCGGACTTCCGGTCCACCCGGTCATGCGTGACCGCCTCACCGCTGGGAACGGTGCCAACGCTTATGGCCCCGTCGCCGGATCCGTGGCACTCCGTGAGGCCGCGGCCGGGTACTGGGAACGCCGCGGGCTACCGACCGACCCCGACGCGGTCATAGCCGGCCCCGGCAGCAAGCCGCTGTTGTACAGCCTTCTGCTGGAGATCGGCGGCGACACCGCGATCGCCGCGCCCAGCTGGGTCAGCTACGCCGCGCAGAGCCGCCTGGTGGGCCAGAACCCGGTCATGGTGCCCACCGCCACCGGGCAGGGCGGAGTACCCCAACCGGACCTGTTGCACGCCGCGGTCGTGGCGGCCCGCGAACAGGGGCGCACGGTCAACGCCGTCATCGTCACCCTGCCCGACAACCCCACGGGCACCGTGGCCGGACCGGAGACCGTCCACCGCCTGTGCGAGGTGGCCCGGGAGCTCGACCTGGTGATCATCTCCGACGAGATCTACCGCGACCTCGTCCACCCCGTGGGGCCCGAGGGAGAGCCCACGCGGGTGCACAGCCCGGCCGAGTACGCGCCCGAGCGCACCGTCATCACCACCGGGCTGAGCAAGAACCTGGCCCTGGGCGGATGGCGCATCGGCGTGATGCGCCTGCCGGACTCCGAGATCGGCAGGCGTCTGCGCGGCGGACTGCTCGGTGTGGCCAGTGAGATCTGGTCGAGCCCGGCCGCGCCCGTCCAGGAGGCCGCCGCACACGCCTTCACCGAACCGGACGAGCTCCTGGACCACATCGACCGCAGTCGTCGTCTGCACGGCATCGTCGCCGGTGCGGTCGCCGAGGTCTTCCTCCGCGCCGGCGCGA
>CALGOD010000511.1 GCA_937957845.1 uncultured Nocardiopsis sp. | reverse complement strand
GCAGGGAGGAGGTGTCCCGGGCGCTCGGCGCCGCCGGGGTCGTCCACCGCCTCCACAGTGGCGGCAACCTGTGCACGGTGTTCTCCACCGAGCAGGAGGTCGTCGACTTCGACACCGCGCGCACCACGGACACCGCGGTCTTCTCGGCGTTCTTCCACGCCATGCTCGACCAGGGCGTGTACCTGCCCCCCGCCGCCTTCGAGGCGTGGTTCCTCTCCGCGGCGCACGACGACGCCGCCGTCGACAGGGTCGTCTCGGCGTTGCCCAAGGCGGCCCGTGCCGCGGCCGAGGCCCAGGGCTGACCCACCCCGTCCCCGACCCCGAAGGAAAGACGAGAACATGACGACGACCACCGTCGTACACCTGTTGCGGCACGGAGAGGTGCACAACCCGGACAAGGTGCTCTACGGAAGGCTTCCCGACTTCCACCTCAGCGACCGAGGCCGGCAGATGGCCGAGATGGCGGCGGAGTGGTTCGAGGGGCACGACATCGCCGCCCTGTTCTCCTCGCCGCTGGACCGCACCCAGGAGACGGCCGTACCCCTCCAGAAGGCGACCGGCCTGTCCGTCACCCTGGACGACCGGCTCATCGAGGCGGCCAACAAGTTCGAGGGCATGACGCTGTCGCGGCGCTCCGTACGCGACCCGCGCGTCTTCAGTCGGGTCTACAACCCGTTCCTGCCTTCGTGGGGAGAGCCCTACACCGAGATCGTGGCCCGCATGGTGGAGATCATCAAGGTCGCCCGCCGCGCCGCCTGGGGGCGGGAGGCGGTGTGCGTCAGCCATCAGCTGCCGATCTGGATGGCACGGCGCGCGGCCGAGGGCAGGCGTCTGTGGCACCGGCCGGACCTGCGCGAGTGCAACCTGGCGAGCGTGACGTCGCTGACCTTCACCGAACAACGGTTGACCAGCGTCAGCTACGCGGAACCGGCCGCCGTTCTGTACAGGGACGAGCCGCCACTGCCCGGGGCATGAGCCCGAGCGCGCACGCATAACGGTAAGCTGGGGCCTTCGGGTGCGGTGGACGTGTGCTTCCAGCGGCACCCCTCAGGGTGCGCCCTGGTCGCACCGGCCACCCCCGTGCCTTGAGCGCGTCGGTGTCTGACAGCCGCATCCGGGCCCCATGCCGGTCTCCGCCGCTCAGCGGTCCGGCATGTTCGTAGCCCTCCTCAGCGAGAAGGTGGTCCCATGGGTTCCGTCATCAAGAAGCGACGCAAGCGGATGGCGAAGAAGAAGCACCGTAAGCTGCTCAAGCGCACGCGTGTGGCGCGTCGCAGTAAGAAGTAGAGCTGAATCGCGGCGAACGTCTCTCCGCGGGCGTGGACGTGCCACAGGCACGTCACCGGGCGCGGAGACACCTTCGTCCTTGCCCGGCCTTTGCCGGGACAATGGAATTTTCTGGGTGAGGCGCTGTTGTGCCTCACGGACCGAGACCGCCGATTCGCCCTCGGGGTGAACGGTATGCGGATCCACCGGAGCAGCTCCCGTCCCCTCCCAAGGAACGTGTCGCCATGACTCGTGTCGTACTCGTCACCGGGGTCTCCAGCTCCCTGGCCGCCAGAGTCGCGCAGGCCCTGAGCGAAGAACCCGGTGTGCGCCGGGTGGTCGGTGTCGACTCCTCTCCGCCGCCCGCCGACACACGCGGGATCGAGTACGCCCACGTGGACCTGCACGACGGGAGTCTGGACGGGATCGTCGCCGACTCCGGGGCCGACCTGGTCCTGCACCTCGGTCTGGACACCCACAGGAGTCCCAACCGGGAGGAGAACCTCCTGGGCGCCATGCGGGTGCTCGGCGCGGCTCAGCGCTCCTCCACGGTCAGGCGCCTGGTGGTGCGCTCCAGCGCCACACTGGACGCCGACGACGCGGCCGAGGTCGAGCGGCACACCCGCGGCCTCCAGCGCCGCCGCCCGGATCTGTCCGTGGCGGTGCTGCGTTTCGCCAACCTCATCGGTCCCTCGGTGCGCACCCCCCTCACTCGTTACCTGGACTCGCGGCTCGTGCCGACGGTGCTCGGCAGGGACCCGCACGTACAGTTCCTGCACGAGGACGACGGAGCCGAGGCGCTCGTGCGCATGGCGCTCAGCGACGGTACGGGATTCTTCGACGTGGCGGGCGCGGACTCGCTCCCGCTCTCCCACTGCCTGCGCCGTGTCGGCGGTCAGCGACTGCCCGTTCCCGCCCGCGGTCTTCGAGTGCTGCGCGGATTGGCCAGGCACGGACGGATCGAGTACGCCAGCTCCAGTGCCTCCCGCGCCGTGTACGCCGGTCCGAGCACCGTCGGCGTGGACTCCGGCTCCCTGGAACAGGTCCTGGGTTGGTCACCGGCCTACAGTTCGGCGGAGGCGTTCGAGACCTTCGCCGACAGCTGCCGCGCCGACCGTTCGTCCTCGCGTGGAGGACTGCGGGCCGTCCACGTCCTCGCGCTCGCCAGGATGACGCTGGGGCGCTGAGCGATCTTCTCCCGGGCTTCCCGGGCGCGGAACATGACAGAACGCCCTTAAAGGACATGTGAGCGCTTCCGGGCCGCTCTGAGGGTTCCTTCTCAGATCGCCCTGCGGCGTCTGGCCGCGCGCAGCGCCATCGCGCCGGCGACGGCCCCCGCCGCGGCGGCGGGCACGGCCACCCGCAGCGCGGTCCGGTGTCGTCGAAAGTCGTGTACGGGCCACCCGTGCGTGCGAGCGTGCCGGAGTAGGTCGGGATCCGGGTTGACCGCGTGCGGACGGCCGACCAAAGACAGCAGGGGCAGGTCGTTGGAGGAGTCGCTGTAGGCCGAGCACGAGTCCAGGTCCCATCCCTCCCTCTGCGCCAGTGCGCGTACGGCCACGGCTTTGGCCGGGCCGTGCAGCAGGTCCCCGTTCAACCGCCCCGTGTACACCCCGTCGACGTTCTCGGCCTCGGTGCCCAGCGCACCGGTCAGTCCCAGCCTCCGACGGATGATCTGCGCCAGTTCCACGGGTGTCGCCGTCACCAGCCACACCGGACGTCCCGCGTCCAGGTGACCTTGGATCAGGGCCCGAGCCCCCTCCCAGATGCGGTTCGCCATGGTCTCGTCGTAGATCTCCTCGCACAGGGCGACCAGGTCGTTCACGTCGTGTCCCGCCACGAAGGCCAGTGCGGCCTCGCGTGCGGCGTTGATGTGCTCGGGCTGTTCGCTTCCCGTCACCCGGAACACCGTCTGCCCCCAGGCGAACCGCAGGAGGTCACGGGTGGTGAACAGGTCACGGGAGGCCAGTCCACGGGCGAAGTGGTAGATCGACGCACCCCGCATCAGGGTGTTGTCCACGTCGAAGAAGGCGGCCCCGCGGCCATGGGGAGGTGGGGACGCGGCGTCGTGTGACACGATTATCTCCTGGCTTGGGCGGAGGAGGCGTTCCGCCGGTGTGGACGGGTCTGCCGGCGCCGGTGCGGCGCTCCCCGCGCATGCGAGCCTATGGCCACCCGGGAGTTCCGGTGTGGCCGCTGGGATGCGCCGGTAAGCCAGGTGATGAATATCACAGTGTAGACCCCCGTTGTGGCCTCCCTGCTGCGGGATCGCATCCGAAACGAATCCCCCATACCTGTACCGAGTACACATCCACCCACCAACGTGGAGCATCATTGTCGGGATGGTGACGGTAGGACTGGCATTCATAAGCGCGTTGGTGGGCTGGAGCGCCACCGCCGCGCTGGCCGCGTATGCCCAGCGCCGCCCTGGTGTGGCGGCCGTCGGGTGGCTCATCGCGGCGTTGGGGACCACGGTGGGGCTCAGCGCCGGCGTGATCGGCGCGCTGTTCGACTTCGGCGATCTCACCTTCCGGTTGTTGCAGATCGGCGTCAGTCTCATCGGGCCGCTCTACATGGCCTGGGGCGTCTTCGAGTACGGCGTCCGCTCGCCCCGTGGCCGCTTCGCCTCGCGACTGTTCCTCAGCGCGCTCACCATCGTTCCCCTGGTGGTGATGTCCGTCGACCGGTTGAGCACCCGTTTCGGCGACTCCTACCCCGCTCTGGGCGAGCACTACGACCTCATTCCGCGCACGCTCGTCAACGTCGCACAGGCGTTCGTCGTCGTCCTCCTCGTCACCGCGGCCGTCGCGGTCGCCAAACGCGCCTCCGACAGCCGCACCACCGACCTGTCGGTCCTAGGGCTGGTCTCCCTGTCGGTGCTGCTCTCCGTCCTCGTGGGCCGTCTGGGCCTGGGAGCACTGGGGCCGCTGCTGATGTTCGGCGCGATCTCCGCCCTGTGGAGCGCCGCGGCCCTGGCCGCGCGTCCCCGCCGCGACCACCACGACGACGATGACGACTACTAC